>CAYRLR010000128.1:0-6884 GCA_964424975.1 uncultured Anderseniella sp. | reverse complement strand
ACCGGCAAGCCTGGTGCGGCCAAACCTGCAACGGGCAAGTCCGCTCAGGGCAAGTTCTCGCCGGGCGAATCCGCGCCGCGCAAAGCCGCCGCAGGCAAGCCTGCCGGAAACCGCTCCGGCGGCAAGGGAGCTGCGCGTGCGGATCGTCGGCGGTAAATTCAGGGGCCGCAGCATAACAGCGCCTGAAGGCCGCGACACCCGCCCGACAACGGACCGGGTGCGCGAGGCAATTTTCAACCGGCTTGAACACGGCATTCCCGGTTTCAGCCTGGACGGCTCACGGGTATTGGACCTGTTCGCAGGCACCGGCGCCCTTGGGCTTGAAGCCTTGTCGCGTGGCAGCCAGCATGTGCTTTTTATCGATAACAGTGAAACCGCGCGCGGCATCATAAGGCGCAACACCGACACGCTCGGTGTCATCGGGCAATGCAAGCTGTGGCGACGCGATGCCTGCGACCTGGGTTCGTGCAAGCCGATGAGCCCGTTTTCGCTGGTGTTTCTGGATCCACCCTACGGCAAGAGACTGGCGGAGCGGGCGCTCAACTCGCTGGTTGAAGGGGCCTGGCTTGTAGAAAACGCGATTATCGTGGTGGAAGAATCAGCCAAGACAGATGTCTCTGCCCCGACTGATCTGACCTTGTTGGATGAACACCGGTATGGCGACACCAAGGTGTTGACGTTTCAGTTTTCCGGAGCTGATGAATGAGACCATCAATGATATCGGCAGCGCTTGTCGCGGCCCTGGTTGGCTATGGCTCGACAATCGCGCTGGTGCTGGCCGCAGCACAGGCAGTCGGTGCGAGCCCGGCGCAGACTGCAAGCTGGATTGCCGCCATCTGTTTTGCCAAGGCGATCGGGTCGATGCTGCTGAGCACCTGGAAAAAGGTGCCGATAGTGCTGGCCTGGTCGACAACCGGCGCCGCGCTCATCGCGGCCTCCACCGGTATCAATATGAACGAAGCCGTAGGCGCCTTCATACTGGCAGGCGGCCTTCTCGCATTGACCGCGGCAGTGCCGCCGATCAACCGTGCCGTGTCATCGATTCCAACCGGCATAGCATCCGGCATGCTGGCCGGGGTATTGCTGCCGTTCTGTCTTGCCGTTGCCAGTTATGCTGTCAGCGACTGGCCGATCGTATTACCGCTGATTGCGGTTTTCCTGATCGTGCGCTTGCTCAGCCCGCTATATGCCGTTCTGGCTGCATTGGCTACCGGACTGGTCATTGCCTTCACCTACGCAGGTGTACCCGTGCCAGGGTTTGATTTCGAACCCTTGTCGCTGGTGTTCATAAAACCCGACTTCAACCCTGCTGTCCTGATCGGTCTCGGGGTGCCATTGTATCTCGTCACCATGGCTTCACAGAACCTGCCGGGCTTTGCCGTGTTGCGCGCGCATGGTTATACGCCGCCCGTCGCGGCCAGTCTTGGCGTCACCGGCATAGGCTCAATGGTCGCCAGCCTGTTCGGCGCGCATACCATCAACATGGCGGCCATCACAGCGGCCATCTGCCTGGGCGACGATGTTCATCCGGACAAGTCCAGACGTTGGCAAGTCGGCATAGCATACGGCGTGTTCTGGATATTGCTGGGACTTTTCGGTCCGGTGATCATCGTCACCATCATCGCCATGCCAAAAGCCATTATCGCGGTCGTGGCGGGGCTGGCGCTGATCACACCATTGATCGGTGCCCTGGCCTCGGCCTTCGATGCCCCGGCAACCAGGTTCGCCGCTGCCGCGACATTCATCGTCACCGCGTCAGGTATCGCGGCCTTTGGCATCGGCGCGGCTTTCTGGGGTTTGCTGGCGGGCCTGCTGGTGCACCTGATGGATGGGCTGAGGCGGCGCAAGTAGATTTCGCCGGACACTGCAGAATATCAGCTTCGGCCGAACAGGCGCTCGATGTCTGACAGTTTCAGTTCGACATAAGTGGGTCTGCCGTGGTTGCACTGGCCGGAGTGTGGTGTGGCTTCCATCTCCCGGAGCAGCGCATTCATTTCTTCCGGTTTCAGCCGCCGGCCCGAGCGAACCGATCCGTGACATGCCATGGTCGACAGGACATGGTCCACTCTTTCGCGCACGCCGGTTGAAGCGTCAAACATGTCAAGATCATCTGCCACGTCCTTGATAAGTTTCGCAATATTGCCACCGGCAATCAGCGATGGCACCTCGCGAACCGCTATCGCGGCAGGACCAAAGCTGTCGATCACCAGACCGGATGCTGCCAGATCATCAGCAGCATCCAGCAGACGTTCGGCAGATGCGGCATCCAGTTCAACGATTTCCGGCACCAGCAAAGGCTGCGTGGCGACGCCTGAAGCTGCAAGCTGGGCTTTCATTTTTTCATATACCAGGCGTTCATGCGCGGCGTGCTGATCCACGATCACCATGCCATCGCGCGTCTGGGCAATGATGTAGTTCTCATGAAGCTGCGTGCGCGGTGCACCCAGCGGTGCATCCAGATCTGCGTCGTTTGACGGCTCGCTCACCCCTGCACCGGACAGCGGCGCAAAAGCCTCAAAGGCTGCCTGGCTCTCCTGCAATCCCGGCCGGGGCGGCACAGTCCAGTTGTGCTGTTGCGGCTGGTAGGCGCCCGACTGCGGCCGGAACGAATTGATGGTGCCGGCGCCAACGGTATTCGACGCCCTGTGACCGGCATCGGCAAGTGCCTGGCGGATCGCTCCTATGATCAGGCCGCGCACCAGGGCCTGATCGCGAAAACGCACTTCGGTCTTGGCCGGGTGAACGTTAACGTCGACCTCGTCCGGCGGTATGGTGAGAAACAGTGCCACGGCAGGATGCCGCCCTCGCATCATGAAGTCAGCATAGGCGCCGCGCAGCGCACCGGCGATAACCTTGTCACGCACCGGCCTGCCATTGACATGCACATATTGCTGGTTGGCCTGGGCACGATGATATGTCGGCAGGCTGACAAAGCCGGTCAGCCCTATGGTCTCGCGCCTGGCATCAATGGCCACGGTATTGCCCTGAAACTCGCGACCCATCACGGTGTGGATACGGGCCTCGAGTTCACCCTCGCGAAGATCAACAAGCGATCGTCCATCAGAGGTCATGGTGAACCGCACATGGGGATGCGCCATGGCAAGACGGCGAACGACATCGGCGGCCTCGGCGGTTTCCGCGCGTTCGGATTTCAGAAACTTCAACCGTGCAGGCACGGCGAAAAACAGATCGGTCACCTCGATAACCGTGCCCTGCGAATAAGCAGCCGGTCGAACCGCCTGCTTGCGCCCGCCGTCGATGCGTATTTCATGCGCTTCGCCACCTGCGCGCGGCCGGGACAAAATCCTCAACCTCGACACAGCGGCAATGGACGGCAGTGCCTCGCCTCGAAAACCCAGTGTCCGGATGTTGACCAGGTCATCCTCGGCGAGCTTCGAGGTCGCGTGACGCTCCACGGCCAGATCCAGTTCCTCGCCGGTCATGCCAAAGCCGTTGTCGGCAATGCGTATCATTGACCTGCCGCCTGCAGACAGGGACACCTCGATGGCTGTGCTGCCGGCGTCAAGCGCGTTCTCAACCAGTTCCTTGACCACGCTGGCGGGACGCTCGATAACCTCTCCGGCCGCGATACGGTTGATAGTGTTTTCCGAGAGCTTGCGGATCATGATTTCATGGCAGCGAGATATTCCCGTGTCAGTATTTTTCCCTGTTCGACGGCAGGTTGATCAAATGGATCAATATTCATCATGAAGCCTGCCAGAATGGTTTCAAGCATGAAATGCATCATGAGCGCGCCCAGTGTGCGCTCATCAACCCTGTCCACGGCGAACACCCTGACCGGCCTGCCATTGCGCACCAGAACGTCGACGGCTGCTGCCTGCTGGCAGGCGGTGACGTCACCCACCGTGCGTCCGGCCAGGTATCCAAGCACCGGATCACAAGCAAGATCGTCAGGCAGGCGCGGTCCCTGTCCCCTTGTAGCCGGGAAAATCAGGTTCACCAGGCGGCCCACCGGTCCGTCGAGGAAAAGTTGCATCTGGCTGTGCTGGTCAACCGGTCCTGCCGCTGCCACGGGTTGCGATCCAAGCCCATCCTTGCCAAGGCTTTCGGCCCACAATTGCGCATACCAGGCGGAAAACAACCGCAAGCGGTCCGCATAGGGCATCATGACCGAGATATTCATGCCGCGCCTTTCCTGAAGCGCCACGCACACGGCTGCACCAATAACGGGTGATGCGCAGTCGCTGGCAAGCAAATTCTGCATGACCTCGCCGGCACCTTTGCGTATGGGCAAAGCGTCAAGGCCTGCAACCAGTGCAGGCAGCAATCCCACATTGGACAGCGCTGAAAAACGCCCCCCTACTCGCGGGTCATGATCAAGCAACATCAGGCGATGCGCCCGGGCCAGTTTCAACAGGGGATTGCGTTGCGGATCGCCAGGCTCGGTCAGCGCGACAAGGTGATTGGCAGGCACCAGACCGGCATTGTCCAGTGCGCCAAGCAGGCACAGTATCTGCACCATCGTTTCGGGTGTACCGCCGGACTTTGATACGACAAGTACCCGGGTAGTCGATAGCGGCAGGCCGACAAATGCCTGCGCCAGTGTCGAGGCGTCCAGATTGTCGAAGAAATGCAGTCTCGCGCCAATATCGCCGTCGCAGCCCGGCACGCGATATCCGGCCAGTTGCACGATGGCCTGTGCGCCCAGCGAAGAGCCGCCGGTTCCCAGGAAAACGATATCGGTCGCCCCCTCGCGCAGGAACCGTGCCGCCGTTTCACACGCGGCAAGATCATCGGTTTTGCGCGGCAGATGCGTCAGTGGAAGCAGGCTTTTTTCATGCAGGTCGCACAGGCGCGCACGGGCTGCGCCGGCGCGCTCGATATAGAGAGCCAGGTCGGCGTCACTCAAGCCCGCATCACCCACGCGGGCTGCCATGCAGCCCGAGATATCGTGGGTAAATACGGCATTGGAAACACTCATTCAGGCGAACTCTAATCTATTGAAATAAAGCAGGTTTATGAACTCCGTCTGCTCTAGATCAGGATGAATTCTGGTTGACTCAACCAAAATTCATAAACCTGATCGTTTGCAAAGTGTTAGAGCAACATGGGTTCAATTGAACCCATGTTGCTCCAGGCAAATACCACAATCTCGCTCTGTAAGTCCACACGGCCTGAGTATGCGCGCTTTACGGCAGTCCGGCCTCAGCCTGGTGCATCGCCGGTTTTCAACGGAATCCCTTCGGGCCGCCCGACAATGGAGATGGTCAACGCGTCCGGATCAATCAGCCGTTTGGCAACGCGCCTGGCATCTTCAACCGTAACCGCTTTGATCAATTCATTGCGTTTTTTCACATAATCAATGCCCAGATTTTCCTGCTGAATGCCCAGCAGTTGACCCGCAATCTTGCTGCCGCTGTCAAAACGAAGCGCGTACGACCCCGTCAGGTAGGTTTTTGCCTGTTCCAGTTCTTCAGCGGTCGGGCCCTTTTTTGCCATCTTCACAAGTTCGGCACGTAGCACATCCAGCGTTTCGCCGGCCTTGGAATTCTGCGTGGACACCGAGCCGATGAGCAATCCTCCGTTGGTCCATGATGCAAGGCCCGTGTAGATGCCATAGGTGAGCCCGCGTTTCTCGCGGATCTCCTCCATCAGGCGCGAGCCAAACCCGCCGTCTCCCAGCACGAAATTCATCACGTAGGCGGTGATGAAATCCGGGTCGCTGCGCACCAGTCCAGGCATGGCAAACGACATGACAGATTGCGGTATCTTGCGCTCAACAATGGTGATGGAGCCTTTTTCCGGCGCTTTCAGGTCAGGTACTGAAATCGGCTTGCCTTTTGCGGGCAACGCACCAAATACCTTGTCCAGCAACGGCCCGAGTTCTTCGGCAGTAATGTCGCCGACCACGGCTATCTGCAAATGATCCCGCACGAAGATGGTCGACCATGCGTCTTTCAGATCCTGTGGCGCCATCGCCGACACACTGTCGGTGTCGCCCTTGGCAACACGCGCATAAGGATGGTCACCAAGCATGGTTTTCAACAAGGCATTGCTGGCGATACGACCGGGGTTTTCCTCATCACCCTTGATGCCGAGCAGTATCTGCCCACGCACCTTGTCCATGGGTTCGGCGTCGAAGCGTGGCTGGGTAACAGCAAGCCGCAACAGGTCGAAGGCAGCATCCCGGTTTTCACTCAGCGTCTGAACGGAACCGCCGAAGTGCTCGCGATCAGCATCAAATGACATGCGCATCGCCAGTTCCGACATGCGCTGCTGAAACTCTTCTGACTTCAGGTCACCTGCCCCTTCGTCCAGCATTCCGGACAGGAAATAGGAACGCCCCTGCGCCGTCATGGGGTCGTTGATGGTGCCGCCGCGAAATGAAAACCGCATGGTAATCAGGGGAACAGTCTTGTCGGATACCAGCCAGGCTTTCAAACCGCCCGGTGATTCAACTTCGCGTATCTCGAATGCCTGCGCATGAACAATCTGCAGCAAGCTCATCAGCAGTGTCAGAATGGTCAGTTTAAAAAATTTCATGCCTGTCGTCCGGTTCCGTGACTTGGAGGAAAGTGTTTCAATTTGCAGTGGCACTGGCAGCCTTTGATGGTGCAGGTACCAGGACACCTGTAGCCGAATTCCTCAGCTTGAGATATTCGCGTGCCGCATCATTGACCTGCTGGGCGGTAACCTGCCTGATGCGGTCTGTCCATGCCTTGGTGTCATCAACTGATCGTCCGATAGCAAAGGCAGCACCAAAAATGTAGGCCAGCCGAAACTGGCTGTCGATGGCGTAAACATTGCTGGCAACCAGCTGGTTACGCGCCCGCTCGACAAGGACTTCCGAAACGCCCTGTTCAAAAAACCTGTGCAATGCCGCATCCAGCGCATCTTCAGCCGCCTTGACGCCAACTCCGGGT
>CAYRLR010000127.1:0-6890 GCA_964424975.1 uncultured Anderseniella sp. | reverse complement strand
CTGTCCAGGAAGGCAAGGTCCCACAGCCATTCCAGCGTGAAGTTAAGTGTGCCCCGGGTCCTGAAAACGGCGATCAGCGCATAGGTGCGGATCAGCAGGTTTATCCAGAACGGCAGGATGACCAGCAGCAGCAGAAAAGGCCGCCATCTGGCAGGTGAAAAACAGATGCCAAAGGCGATCGGATAGGCAATCGCGAGGCACACTGCAGTTGAGACAATGCTGATCCAGATGGATTTCCAGATGATCTTCAGATAGACGGCCTGGAATGATCTGACGTAATTGTCCAGCGTACCGGTGATTTCAATGTCGATTATCGAGGTTTTCTCGCCAACCGACATGCCCCAGATCAGAGCAAGCGGGATCAGAAAAAACAGCAGCAGCCAGATGACGCCGGGTAACGCCGTTACCCAGAATACCACCTTGTTCTGTTTCCAGCTTTCCACCCGCCCGGCACCTCAAGACAGGGGGTCAGGTTGTTCGCACCTGACCCACCTGATGATTGTCACATTAAATCAGGCTGCCTGGATACGGGTCCAGGATTCATTGCGCAGCTTGGTTTTTTCTTCCGAATACAAGGACGCCTCACACTTGGCGATCACCTCGTCGGACGGGAAGATGCCGGGATTGCCGGTATACGACTCATCCATCTTGGCCTTGGCCGCTGCGTTCGCGGTGGCATACTGAATGGTGTCGGCAATGTGCACACCCGCATCCGCGTCAAGCAGATAGTTGATGAATGCATGGGCGTTTTCAGGGTGCGGCGCGCCTTTGGGAATGCACACACAGTCCTGCCACAACAGGCTGCCTTCGTTAGGTACGGAATAGCTCAGATCATCGTCCTCGCCCATCACCTGAATGATGTCGCCGTTCCACTCCATCGCCAGATCCACTTCACCGGATGCCAGCAAATCCTGCCCGTTATCGTCGGCATAGACCTTGACGTCCTTCTTGCCCGCAATGAGCAATTCCTCGGCAGCCTTCATTTCAGCAGGAACCACGGAATTGAAGGAATGGCCAAGATACTGAAGCGCCACTCCAATCACGCTCTCACCATCGCCGAGCAACGAGATACGACCGGCATTCTCCTCGCTCGCCAGCACTGCTTTCCAGCTTGATGCGTCTTTCACCTTGGATTTGCGATAGCCTATGCCCAGCGTACCCCACATGTAAGGCACCGAGTACTTGCGGCCCGGATCAAAACTGGCATCCTTGAATGCATCTGCGATATTGGACATGTTCGGAATCTTCGACTTGTCCAGAGTGTCCAGCATGCCTGCGGCCATCATGCGCTCGACGTAATCGTTGGTCGGAATGATCACGTCATAGCCGGGATTGCCTTCCTTCAGCTTGGCGAACAGTTCTGCATTGTCTGCATACAGGTCCATCTTGACTTCGATGCCGGATGCCTCATTGAAATCGGCCAGCGTGGTCTCGCCGATATAGGTGTCCCAGTTGTAGAAGTTGAGCTTTTTCTCTTCTTCGGACAACGCGAAACGCGGCATCATGGTGAGGCCGATAAACGCGGCACCCGAGCCCTTGAGAACAGACCGGCGTGATGCGCGGAATTTTGGTGTGTATGTCATTTTATTACTCCCTGATTGAACTCTTCAAACGACGTCAAATTCACCCTTAACAACCTTGTCAGAAAATCGACACAGCAAATGTTAAACCCAACATCTCCTGTTTCAACTATTGTTTTTCCGAGGCAACGCATCCGGTTTTCAAATCCGGAACTCACGACATTTCATGCTTCACATCATCAAGCGTTGCATCAAGCGCCTTGCGGGTCAGATCGGCCCATTCGTCCACCTCGGCTTCGGTTATGCACAGCGGAGGCGAGAACACCATTGTGTCCCAACACGCGCGCATCACCAGATTATTGTCAAAGCAATGATCCCGGCAAATTCCGCCAACACGGCCAAGTTCGTCAAATCGCGCCCGGGTCTTCTTGTCCTTCACCAGTTCGATTGCGCCTATCAACCCCTTGACGCGAACCTCGCCGACGATCGGATGATCACGCAGAGCGCCGATTTTCTCCTCGACGTAATTCGAAATCTCCGCAGCATGCTCAATGAGTTTTTCATCCTGCATGATGCGGATGTTTTCCAGCGCAACCGCGCACGCCACCGGGTGACCGGAATAGGTGTAGCCGTGCAGAAACTCACCGCCCTTTTCAAAGAATTCACTGATCAGCTTGTCGCAAACCGCGACGGCACCGATTGGCTGGTACCCGGATGATAATCCCTTCGCCATGACAACGATGTCGGGATCAAAGCCCATGGTTTCGTGACCCCACCAGTTTCCGGTCCGGCCAAAGCCGCAGATCACTTCATCCGCCACAATCGGGATTCCATGTTCGCGACAGACTTTTTGAACATATGGCCAGTAGCTGTCCGGCGGAACGATTACGCCGCCAGCACCCTGTATAGGCTCACCTACAAAGGCTGCAACCTTGTCCGGACCCAACTCCTTGATCTTTGCTTCGACTGCCCTGGCGGCCTTCAGGCCAAACTCCTCCGGGCTCATATCACCACCATGCTGGAACCAGTCGGGCTCAAGCACGTGATGGAAGTTGGGCAAAGGCAGCCCACCCTGGGCATGCATGGCCGACATGCCGCCCAATGAGGCAGACGCACAGGTCGAGCCGTGATAGGCGCGGTGGCGTGAGATTATATGCTGGCGCTCCGGCTGGCCCTGCACTTCCCAGTAGCGCCGAATAAACCGCACCACCGTGTCATTGGCCTCAGACCCTGAATTGACGAAGAAAATCTGGTTGAAACGCTCCGGGAGCAGGCTGGCAACCTTCTCTGCCAGCATGGTCGCCGGCACTGTCGTGGTCTTGAAGAACGTATTGTAGAACGGCAGGTCCAGCATCTGGCGATAGGCCACTTCGGCCAGTTCCTTGCGGCCATAGCCGATGTTCACACACCAAAGACCAGCCATGGCATCAAACAGCTTGTTGCCTTTGCCGTCCCAGATATGCACGCCCTTGGCCTGTGTAATGACGCGGACGCCGCCGCCGTGATGCAAGGCCTTATGGTCGGTAAACGGGTGAAAATGGTGGGCGGTGTCAGCCGCAACCAGTTCTTCGATATTGAGATTTTTGTTCATGGATGCACTCCGCAGGTCTGATCGCAGAAAGACGCAGCTGTTGTGCCGCGCCCTGTTAGAGGTCGTGGAAAGCGCGGATTACGGATTGAAGCCGATGCGGGCGCAATGCAGCAGCACTTCGTCTTGCGTGACGCGTCTTGCGGTTCCGCCCAAATGCCCGGTTTTGCCAATCCTGTAGAACATGACCTCGACAGTGCCATAAATTTGTGAAGCTTGGCAACAGGATGAAAAAAGCAGCAGCAGCGCGTAAATTTTAGGCTTCCGAATAAATCATATTTGCGCAACAGTGGTGTGGATGGGAGACAATTTCAACGAGATGCTCGAGGCGGATGGCAGTGTTCGCCCGCATTATGCCATACTGCACAAGTGGCTGGAGACGCAGACGCCGGCAAACCTGCGCGCCAAAATCCGCGAAGCGGAATCGATTTTCCGCAGACTGGGCATTACGTTTGCTGTTTATGGCACCGAGGAAGCCTCAGAGCGGCTTATTCCGTTTGACATCATTCCGCGTATTTTCGCTGCCAGTGAGTGGCGGTTGCTTGAGGCCGGCATCGCGCAACGAGTTGGCGCCCTCAACGCATTTATCGATGACGTATACCATCGCCAGGAAATCGTGCGGGCCGGCAAGGTTCCCGCAGAGCTCATTCTTCAAAATGAAGCCTACATGCCGCAGATGGCCGGTCATTCCCCTGCCCGAAATGTCTACTCCCATATCATAGGAACCGACATCGTTCGTGTGGGAGAAAACGAGTTCTACGTGCTGGAAGACAACTGCCGCACTCCGTCAGGTGTTTCCTACATGCTGGAAGACCGCGAAGCGATGATGTTTCTGTTCCCGGAACTGTTCGCCAAACATCGCGTCGCACCCATTGAACATTACCCGGAACTGCTCAGGCAGACGCTGGACTCGGTGGCGCCACCGCAGTGCGACGGTGAACCGACCTGTGTTGTACTGTCACCGGGCATCTATAACTCGGCTTTTTTTGAACATGCGTTTCTGGCAGATGAAATGGGTGTGCAGCTTGTTACCGGCGACGATCTGTTCGTGCAGGACGGCTGGCTTTACATGCGCACGACGCGGGCACCGGTCAAGGTCGACGTGGTTTACCGGCGCATTGACGATGATTATCTCGACCCTTTGACATTCAACCCTGCCTCGACATTGGGGGTACCCGGCATTTTCGATATTTACCGCGCCGGACGGGTGACAATCGTCAATGCCCCGGGCGCCGGCATTGCTGATGACAAGGCAGTGTATTCCTTCATGCCCGAAATAGTTGAGTTCTATACCGGTGAAAAACCGATCCTGAACAACGTCCCGACGTGGCGGTGCTCAGACGCCGATTCGCTGGCCTATGTGCTTGAACACCTTGAAGAACTGGTCGTCAAGGAAGTGCATGGCTCAGGCGGATACGGCATGCTGGTCGGCCCAACTGCAAGCAAGAAGGAAGTGGCCGCCTTCAGACAGATACTCAAAAAACGCCCGGCAAACTATATCGCGCAACCCACGTTGGCGCTGTCTTCGTGCCCAACCTTTGTCAAGTCCGGCGTGGCACCGCGACACGTGGATTTGCGGCCCTTCGCGCTGACCGGTGACCGGATGCGCATTACACCGGGCGGGTTTACCCGCGTAGCCATGAAACAGGGATCACTTGTGGTGAACTCGAGCCAGGGAGGCGGCACCAAGGATACCTGGGTGCTGGAGGACTGATGCTGTTAGGACGCACCGCCGCATCGCTGTTCTGGATGGCACGCTACATGGAGCGCGCGGAAAACATGGCACGCCTCATTGAGGTGAGCTATCGTATTTCACTGATGCCAAAACCGTTTCGGGCGCATCAGGATGACTGGAGTTCAACGCTCAAGAGCGCCCATTGCGAGGCTACTTTTGCCAACAAGTATGAAAATGCCAGCCAGGAACATGTCATCCAGCATCTGGTTCTGGACCGTGAAAATCCATCCAGCATTCGCTCCAGCATGGAAACAGCGCGAAATAACGGCCGCGCAGTGCGCACGGCGCTGAGCCGGGATGTGTGGGAAGCGCTCAATGCGACCTGGAACGAGTTGTCGTCCTTGCGCATGAGCCAGTTGTCGAGTGACAAGCTGCCGGCCTTTCTCGACTGGATCAAACAGCGATCCATGTTGTTCCGGGGCGCCATGCTCGGCACAGCCTTGCGCCATGACAGTTTTCACTTCAGCCAGTTGGGTGCCTTCATTGAACGCGCTGACAATACAGCTCGGATACTGGACGTGAAATACCACATCCTGCTGCCACGCGGTTCCGGGCCCGGCAGCTCGATTGACCGTCAGCAATGGGCCTCACTGTTGCGCTCCGTGTCTGCGCATCGCGCATACAGGTGGGCTTATCGGGACGCCAGTTACCAACCCTGGAATGTTGCACAGTTCCTGATCCTCAATCAGGCCATGCCCCGGTCCCTGCTGTTTTGTTATGACTGGATCAGCAACGAATCGCTTGCAGATATTGAAAAGGAATATCGCGAGACATGGCCATGTCATGACACGGCAACCGAAACCATGAACCTGCTGGCTGGAGCAGACATGAAGCAAATATTCCAGAACGGACTGCACGAGTTTCTGTCCGACTTCATCGACAGGAACAACCGGCTGACCGCCGAAATCGCAAGCGCGTATAACTTCCCATGAAAATTCACATCCGTCACGCAACAACCTATCGCTATGACAATCCGGGAGCACACCTGGTTCAACGATTGTACCTGACGCCGCAGGACACCCGGAGCCAGACGGTGCTTGATTGGAGCATTGACGCGCCCGGCATTGAAAAAGCCCTGAGATATGTCGATGCGTTCGGCAATGTCGCCCACCTGACGACCCCGCCGGTCGACCTGGCTGAAGTCACGGTTATTGCCAGCGGCACAGTCAGAACCACCGATACCGCCGGTGTTGCAGGCCATGACCTCGGGTCAGTGCCAATCCAGGCGTATCTTGCCAGCACGCCGGCAACTGCAGCCAACGCAGCCATCAGATCCATGGCACACGCGCACGCGGACCTGACAGGTATCGACCAACTGCATGCCCTGTCAGCAACTGTTCTTGAAAAAGTGGCCTACATGATCGGGACCACCAATGAACATACCAGTGCCGCTGATGCCGTGCGCGACGGCAAGGGTGTGTGTCAGGACCATGCCCATGTGTTCATCTCTGCGGCGCGTTCGCTGAACGTGCCGGCGCGATATGTCTCCGGCTACATGGTGGTGGGTGAAAACGAGCTTGCCGAGGCCAGCCACGCCTGGGCGGAAGCCTATGTTGCAAGTCTTGGATGGGTAGGGTTTGACATCTCGAACCAGGTCAGCCCTGACGAGCGCTATGTGCGGATAGCAACCGGCATGGATGTCGACAATGCCACGCCTGTAAAAGGGGTTCGCCGGGGCTTGTCGACCGGGGCCGAAAGGATGGACGTGGAAGTGCTTGTTGAAAGCATCGCCGAGCAGTAGGTTACCGGTGATTCCCTGAACCGCACTTCGACCGGAAACTCCATGACTTATTGTGTTGGCATGAAACTTGATCGCGGCCTTGTGATGGCTGCTGACACCCGCACCAATGCGGGCCTCGACAACATTGCAACTTTCCGAAAGCTGCACACATTCGAAGCCCCCGGCGAACGTGTGTTCATCTTGCTGTCAGCCGGCAACCTGGCCGTTACACAAGCTGTCATTGCCTTGCTGGAGGAAAAATTCGAAAACCCGGACGTGGAAGACGAAACCCGCAGCCTGAAAACCGTTGCCACCATGTTCCAGGCG
>CAYRLR010000126.1:4201-6899 GCA_964424975.1 uncultured Anderseniella sp. | reverse complement strand
CTGTTTTGCGTGCGGGCCGCTTGCTGACCGGCAATCGGGTGTGATGGTTCAAGGCAGATATAGCAGGGCTAAGCGTTCAAGTACTCACATTTCCCCGCAGACACCAGCATTCAGGACGGGCAGATAGCGATGATTTAACTCTTGGCTCAGTTTTTCAAAATCAAAAAATCAACAAACAATAATTTGCCAAAGCCGGTTTCATGGGCAAGATAGTGCACTGAACCCGCTATGCGGGGATTGAATGCGCCGGCCCATGGTCGCTGGCCGGGCGCAGCAGTGCCCTGACAACCCATAAAGGACAAAGCCCCATGATCCGCACCGGCGCGCAGTACAAGGACTCGATCCGCGACACCCGTGAAGTCTATATCAATGGCGAGAAGGTTACCGACGTCACCACGCACCCGAGTTTCAAGGCGATCGTGGATGTCAGAGCCCGCATCTACGACATGCAGCACGAAGCTGCCCACGCAGATGTCATGACGGTCGACATTGACGGTGAACGCCAGGCCATCGGCAATGCTCTGCCATATACCCAGGAAGACTGGTGGGCCAAGCGCCGGGCCACCGATACGATCCTGGAAGACATCGGCGGCATTGCAACCCGTGTCGGTGATGAAACCGTCGGCGAGATGTGGTCACTGTATGATGGCCAGGACGTGCTGTCGGAGATCGATCCGCAATGGGCCAAGAACATCGAGACCCATATTCATTCGGTGCTGGCGCGTGACCCGTTCCATGTGTCCGCCAATACCGATCCGAAAGGCGACCGCTCCAAGGCCCCGCAAGACCAGGACCCGGACATGCTGTTGCACGTGGTCAAGGAAACCGATGCCGGCATCATCGTGCGCGGCGCCAAGTATGAAACCGCGGCTGCGTATGCCAACCAGGCCTTCACCAAGCCGACCATCGCCAACTGGGGCAATGACGCCTATTCCGACTATGCGGTCGGCTTCATCTGCGATCTCGGATCGCCCAACCTGAAATTCATCTGCCGGACCGGATTCGCGGGCCGCGCGGATGCGCGCGACTATCCGCTGTCCAACAAGTTCGATGAAGTCGACACGCTGGTGATCTTCGACAATGTGCTGATCCCGTGGGAAAACGTGCTGTTCTACCGGCACACCAAGGCGGCAGCGTTCATTCGCGCGACCCTGCATCGCTATTCGGCGTTTGCATTCGTGCAGCGCAACCTCAAGTTTGCCGACATGCTGATCGGGTCGGCACTCTACAATACCCGCCAGACCGGCCTGGACAAGCAGCCGGCGGTTCAGGAGAAACTGGCCGAGCTGGCCATGTACCGCGAGACCATCAATGCCCACCTGACGGCAGCCATCACGCTTGGCGAGCGCTCTCCGGCGGGCCTGATGATGCCCAACCAGTCACTGCTGATGACCGGCCGGGTGCATGCCTGTTCCAACCTGTACAAGGCGATCAACACGACCCGTGACCTGTGTGGCGGCCAGATTTGCGTGACACCGGATGTTGCCGCATTCGAGGCGCCGGAAACCAAGCCGTGGCTGGAAAAATACTACACGCTCAATGATGACTGGATGGCGGAAGACCGCCGCAAGCTGCTGGCCTTTGCCCGCGACCTGGTGTCGTCCGACTATGCCGGTCACCGGCTGGCCTTCCAGATGTTTGCGCAAAGCCCGCGCTTCAACCAGATGGGGGCGATCTATCGCAATTTCGACTGGGATGGTCCGCTGGACTTCGTCAAGAAGGCTGCCGATCTGTCGGACAAGGTGCGCCCTGACAGCGGCCGCGCGACCGGCGATGGCGCGGTCAACAAATGGTACGCCGACAACAGTGTGCTCAAGGCAGCCGAGTAGGCGGTGATGGAAGCCGCCGCACAGGACATGGATATCAGGGGGCTGTTCCTGCAAGGCATGGCGTGCGCCGCCAATACGGTCAACGTGGTGACCACCGACGGCAAGGCCGGGCGCGCCGGTGTCACGGTGTCGGCGATGGCGTCGGTGTCGGCTGACGGGGATGCCCCGACCATGCTGGTGTGTGTGCATCACCTGGCGGCGGCAGCGCAGATCATTCTGGAAAACGGCTGTTTCTGCACCAACATCCTGCGCGATGACCAGTCGTTCATTTCCGACACATTCGCCGGTCGCCTGCAGACCGAAGATGGCGACAAGTTTTCCTGTGTCGACTGGACGCCCATGAAAACCGGCGCACCACGCGTCAGGGATCCGCTGACCGCGTTTGATTGCCTGGTGAAGAGCAGCGAACGGGTCGGCACGCATTACGTGTTCATCGGCGAGGTGCAGGACATCTTCGTGGCAACCGGTGGCAGCCCGCTGATTTTTGCCAATCGCATGTACGGATCACCGGTGACCATTTCGCCGCCACGCAAGCAGCGTGCCAAACACGACACACTCAAGATCGGCACCCTGCACACGTTCGGTCCGTACCTGCTGCCGAGCATCATTCGCAAGCTGGAAGACGAGGTTGGCCCGATTGACCTGGACCTGCATGAAGGCGATCAACGCCATTTGCTGGAACTGTTGCGTGCCGGCACCATCGACCTGGCCTTCGTATATGATTTCGATCTCGGCTCGGATGTCACGGCACTGACGGTCTCCGAGTTGCCGACCTATGTGCTGCTGGCGGAAAACGACCCGCTTGCGCACAATGCCTCGGTGGCGCTGGCAGACCTGGTTGCCCGGCCGATGGTCCTGCTGGATGCATC
>CAYRLR010000126.1:0-4191 GCA_964424975.1 uncultured Anderseniella sp. | reverse complement strand
CATCGCCGAGCAGGGACTATTTCCTGTCGCTGTTCGACGGTGTCGGAGAGCCGCATGTCGCCTATCGCGCCGGTTCGTTCGAAATGGTGCGCGGCATGGTGGGGCACGGTCTCGGCTACAGCCTGCTGGCGACCAAGCCGGCCTCGGCGATGAGCTATGACGGCAAGGCGCTGGTGACCCGCCCGCTGGCCGATGCGGTTGAAACCAGCCGCCTGGTGCTGTCGCAAAGGCGCAATGCGCCACTTTCGAAGTCCACCGAAGCGTTTGTCTGGCACTGCATGCAGATATTCGGACTGGACATGGACTGAGCCATAGCTGAACCGCAGCGCGATCAACAGGAGTTGAAAATGACATTTTCCTTGGTGGCACGTTGTGCCGAGACCGGCATGTTCGGTGTGGCTGTCTCATCATCGTCACCGGCGGTCGGTGCGAGGTGTGCCTATGCACGCGCCGGCGTCGGCGCTGTTGCCAGCCAGAATATCACCGACCCGCAACTGGGCACGCGTGCGCTCGCGCTGATGCAAACCGGCGCCAGCGCCGCGCAGGCCATCGAGGTGCTGCAGTGCTCCAGCGCCTATATCGAGTACCGCCAGGTCCTGGCCGTCGACAGTTGCGGCCAGACCGCCATACACTCCGGACCCAATACGCTGGGCACCTGGGCTGAAGCCAAGGCGATCAACGTGGCCAGCGGCGGCAACCTGCTTTCAAGCAGCCAGGTGCCGCAGGCGATCGTCGATGGTTTCCTGGGTGCTACGGGTCACATCGGTGATCGTCTGATTGCCGCCATGCGGGCAGGGCTGGCCGAAGGCGGCGAAGAAGGCCCTGTGCATTCGGCCGGCATGATGATTGTCGACAAGGTGGCCTGGCCGGTTGCGGAACTGCGTTGTGACTGGAGCGAAGACTGCCCGATTGAAAACATCGCGACAGCCTGGCAGATCTACAAGCCGCAGCTTGATGCCTATCTGCAACGCGCCATCGACCCGCGCGAGGCGCCAACCTATGGTGTGCCGGGCGATGAGTGACATACCTGAATACAGGCGTGCCTGCTGCCGGATGCATTGCGGCCGGTACCGGTAAGCAGATGCGCATTACCCTGAAGCAGCTTGAGTATTTCGTCGCCGCCGGTGACATGGGCTCGATCAAGCTCGCGGCGATGCGCATCAATATTTCCCAGCCATCGATTTCGTCGGCGATTTCGCATCTTGAGCGGGAGTTGGGCGTGCAGTTGTTCGTGCGCCATCATGCGCAGGGGCTGGCGCTGACATCTGCCGGCAAGACAATGCTGCGCGAGGCCAAGCTGATGCTGCGCCAGGCCCAGGGCCTGTATACCATCGCGGGAGAGCTCAACAACGAAATGCGCGGCCGCTTGTCGGTCGGATGCATGGTCACGCTGGCGCCGATGATCGCCCCGGAACTGGCGCTTGCGTTTTCCAAACGGCACCCGGGTGTCGATCTGCTGATGATTGACGGCAGCCACCAGGACCTGATGAGCAAACTGAGGCAGGTCGAGATTGACGTTGCCATCAGCTACGATCTGCAGGTGCCTGCCGACATCCAGTTCGAGCCGCTGGCAAGCCTGCCGCCCTATGTGCTGGTATCGCGCAATCATCACCTTGCGCGGCAATCATCGGTTGAACTGGGTGAGCTTGCCTCTGAGCCGATGGTCATCCTCGATTTGCCGCAAAGCCGCGAGTATTTCATTTCGCTGTTCGAGTGCAAGGGCTTCGAGCCGGTGATCGTCGCGGCTGCCGCCAACCAGGAGGTGGTGCGCACCATGGTGGCCAACAATTACGGCTACACCATTTCCAATGTCCGGCCGAAAAATGCCGCAGCCCTGGATGGCCGCAAGCTGGTGTCGGTGAAACTGGCAGGCGAGCACCAGCCGATGCGGATCGGTATCTCGACGCTGGCGCAGGAGCGCAAACCGATGATACTGAGCGTGTTCGAAGACCACTGCCGCACCCTGATCAGCAATACCCACATACCCGGCATGGTCGGAGGGGAGTAAAGATGGCCCGTGATCCCAGATATGATGTGCTGTTCGAGCCGGTCAGCATCGGCCCGGTGACGGCGAAAAACCGCTTCTACCAGGTGCCGCACTGTAATGGCGGCGGCTATCGCGACCCGTCTGCCGTTGCGGCCATGCGCGGCAGCAAGGCCGAAGGCGGGTGGGGGGTGATCTTCACCGAGCAGTGCGAAATGCACCACACGTCGGAAATCACGCCGTTCATCGAACTGCGCCTGTGGGACGACAAGGACATTCCGCAACTGGCCAAGATGGCCGGGCGCATGAAGGAATATGGCGCACTGGCCGGCATCCAGCTGGCCTATTCCGGCATCAACGGCCCCAATCTCTACACCAAGGAGGTGCCGCTGGCGCCGTCCGCCATGCCGATCCGCACCTTCACCAATGATCCGGTTCAGGCGCGGGCCATGGACAAGCAGGATATCAGGGATCTGCGGCGCTGGTTCGTCAATGCGATGCAACGTTCGCGCACTGCGGGGTTTGACCTGGTGTGCCTGTACGGTGCCCATGGCTTCGGCATTTTCCAGCACTTCCTGTCCCGCGCTACCAACCAGCGCACCGATGAATATGGCGGCAGCCTGGAAAACCGCGCCCGGTTCGTGCGCGAAGTCATCGAAGATGCCCACAACACCATTGGCGACACGATGGGCATCACGCTGCGCCTGTCGCTGGATGAAATGATCGGCGACCTGGGATTTGCCAATTCCGAGGTGCGTGACTTTGTCGAGATGCACAAGGACCTGCCGGACCTCTGGGACCTGGCGCATGGCGCGTGGGAGGATTGTTCGGGCCCGTCGCGCTTCAAGGAGGAAGCCGCCCAGCAGGACCTGGTTCGCGGCATCAAGACGCTGACCAGCAAACCTGTCGTGGGCGTCGGCCGGTTTACATCGCCGGACGTGATGGTCAGGCAGATCAATTCCGGGCTGCTCGACCTGATCGGCTGTGCCAGGCCGTCGATTGCCGATCCGTTTCTGCCGAAGAAGGTTGAAGAAGGCCGCATCGAGGATATCCGCGAGTGCATCGGTTGCAATATCTGCATTACTGGTGACATGACCATGTCGATATCGCGGTGCACGCAAAATCCGACCTTCATGGAAGAATGGCGAAAAGGTTGGCATCCCGAACGCATGCAGGCAAAGGGCGCATCGCAAAGCGTGCTTGTCGTCGGGGCCGGCCCGGCCGGGCTGGAGGCGGCGCTGGCGCTGGCCAAACGCGGCTATGACGTGGCGCTTGCCGAGGCCGGTGCCGAATCCGGCGGCAGGGTGGCATTGGAATGCCGGCTACCGGGCCTCAGCGCCTGGGGCAGGGTGCGTGACTATCGTGACTACCAGTTGTCGCAACTGGGAAATGTCGAAACCTATCTGAACAGCGAACTGGGTGCGCGCGAGGTGCTTGAATTCGGATTCGACAATGTCGCCATCGCGACCGGGTCGACCTGGCGCAAAGACGGCGTTGCACGCCAGCATGTGGTGCCGATGGCGATTGATATCGGCATGGCCATCTACACGCCGGATGACCTGATGGCGGGCAATGTGCCTGCAGGCGATGTGGTCGTGTACGATGACGATCATTACTATATGGGCGGGGTACTGGCGGAACTGCTGGTGCAAAACGGTGCAACGGTCACCCTGGTCACTCCGTCGGCCTATGTGTCGGACTGGACCAACAACACGCTTGAACAGGCCGCCATTCACAAGCGGCTGGTGGAGATGGGGGTCGCCATCCAGCTCAATCGCGGCGTGAAGTCGATCGCCGCCGATCATGTTGTCACCGATTGCGTCTACACCGGGCAAACCGCCACGCAGCTCGCCACCAGCGTGGTGCTGGTGACGTCACGCTCCATGAATGACGGGGTGTGGCGCGATCTGCAGACCCGTGCGGCAGACTGGGCGGACGCTGGGATCCGGACGGTCAAGATCATCGGCGATGCGCAGGCGCCCGGGCCGATTGCCTGGGCCACCTATGCCGGTCACCGCTATGCGCGCGAACTGGACATGCCGGACATCGGCGACGCGCTGCCATTCCGGCGCGAGATTGCCGAACTGTCGCCGGATTGACGGCTGGAGCATGCTTATCTGGATACCATTAAATGCCTATATCCAGATAAAAATGCTGTAAGGTCAAATCTCATTAATCCGCAAGTTGAGGAACGTCAGAAAAGTGGA
>CAYRLR010000125.1:5033-6960 GCA_964424975.1 uncultured Anderseniella sp. | reverse complement strand
ATCGCCATATCGAAGCAGTGATGACCGGAAATGGTGCGGAGGCCTGATGCGAATCGGCATTGATCTGGGCGGAACCAAGATTGCCGGAATTGCTCTAGGCGGCAATGACGAGGTGTTGGCGGTGGCCAGGGTGCCTACTCCGCGAGGCGATTATGATGGTTCTATTGCGGCAATATCCGCGATGGTCAGTGAACTCGCCGGCATAGCCAAAGCCGCAGACTACAGCGTCGGCATCGGCATTCCCGGTTCGATTTCCCCGGTGACGGGCAAGGTTCAGAATGCAAATTCCACATGGATCAACGGCCGGCATTTTCTAGCCGATGTCGAAACGGCGCTGAAGCGTGAGGTACGGATGGCCAACGATGCCAATTGCCTGGCCGTTTCGGAAGCTTATGACGGTGCCGGACAGCAAGCGGCATCGGTGTTCGGCGTGATTCTGGGGACCGGCTGTGGTGGGGGCCTGGTGGTCAACGGAAACGTCATTACCGGTCGTCACGGCATTGCTGGCGAATGGGGCCACAACCCGCTTCCGTGGGCCATGGGCGCCGAATCACCCGGTCCTGCATGCTGGTGCGGTCGCAACGGCTGCCTCGAGACCTGGCTGTCAGGAACAGCGTTGTCCAACGATCATTACGCCTGGAACGGTGTCCACCTGCCGGCAGAAAAAATAGCTCTGAACGCCAACGCGGGAGATGGACCGGCAATCGCGACCCTCAACCGGCACCTGGACAGATGTGGACGCGGGGTTGCACATGTTATCAATATTTTTGACCCGGAAATCATCGTATTGGGCGGTGGCCTGTCGGGACTGAGCGGACTCGTGGAGCGATTACCGGCAGCGATTGCGCCCTACGTTTTTGCAGAAGCGGTCGATATTCGTGTAGAAGCCGCTAAACATGGCCCCGCATCCGGTGTCCGCGGTGCGGCACGCCTGTGGTCGCAGTAACACTCACCTGGAGACCAAAGTGACGGGATTTGCACACGCTCAGGACTCTCGACTGCTCGGCCACCTGTTCTCCACGACGGCCATGAAGAGGGTGTTTTCGGACACGTCAACGCTGCGATACTGGCTTGAGGTCGAAGCCGTCCTGGCCAGAGTTCAGTCTGATCTTGGATTGATACCCGAGGACGCGGCGATCGCCATCGAAAATGCATGTGTGCCCGATCGCTACGACCTCGAACAACTCGGTGCCGGGATCGCGGCTGCCTCACATCCTTTGACTCCCATCATTGCCGCCATCGAGGCCAATTCCGGAGACTATGGCCAGTACGTGCATTTTGGCGCAACGACGCAGGATATTCTGGACACCGGGCTCGTGCTGCAGATGCGGGCCGCATTGAAACTGCAGATCGAGGCGCAACGCAACCTGACGCAGGCATGCGTGGTGCAGGCCAAATGCTGGCGTGCCCTGCCCATGGCCGGTCGCACGCATGGCCAGCACGCTGTTCCTGTTACGCTGGGTCTGAAGTTTGCCTTGCTGGCAAGTGAAAGCAATCGACACCTGATCAGGCTGCAGGAGTTGTCCGGCATGCTGCCGGTTCAGTTTGCAGGCGCTGCGGGAACATTGGCAACGCTTGGGGCCAGCGGAGCGCCAGTGCGTGCGGCAATTGCAAAAACCCTCGGTCTCGTTGATCCCGGGCAGAGCTGGCATACAGCAAGAGACCTGATAGCCCATATTACCAGCCAGCTGGCAATTTCGGTTGCCACCTGCGGAAAGACAGCCAACGAAGTGGTAAACCTGCAGCGAACTGAAATTGGCGAATTGGCCGAAGGCGCTGATCCCGGCAGCGGGGGTTCATCCACCATGCCTCAGAAGCGCAACCCGATGCTCGCGCAAAACATTGTGGCGCTGTCCCGACTGATGACGGTTCGACCAGGCCTCGCGGTGGAAGCCATGATGCATGAACATGAGCGGGATATGGCGAT
>CAYRLR010000125.1:0-5023 GCA_964424975.1 uncultured Anderseniella sp. | reverse complement strand
GAAAGCTTCATCTATGCACATGCAGCCATCGAACAGTGCGGTGTGCTGGTTGCCAACCTGCAGGTCGATGAAGACCGCATAGCAGAAAACCTCGAACGCACCGGGGGTCTGATTTGCGCTGAAGCCGTCATGATGGACATGGCCGGTGATCTGGGGCGTTCACAGGCACATCACCTGATTGCCGATCTGATTTCACAAGCCCGGTCGCGAGGTGTAGGATTTTCCCAAGCCCTGAATGAAGATGTCAGGATTAATGCGCTGCGCTCACCGGAACAGATTTCAGCCCTGTTGAACCCGGCGAATTATACCGGCGAGGCTATTGAAACTGTCGATCGGATCGTTCGCGAACTGGAATGAACAGATGCAGACCATATGCCGTGACTGTCTCGCAAGTGTTGCAGGAGCTCAGACACGCTGCCCGCAATGCCGCAGTCCGCGGCTGATCAGCCACCCTCGCCTGCATGAGCTTTGCATCGCCCACCTGGACTGTGACTCGTTCTACGCGGCAGTGGAAAAACGCGACAACCCCGAACTTGCCGATCAACCGGTGATCATAGGCGGCGGCACCCGCGGCGTTGTATCAACCGCCTGCTACATAGCCCGTATCCATGGCGTGAAGTCAGCCATGCCGATGTTCAAGGCTTTGCAGGCATGTCCGAAAGCCGTGGTGATCCGGCCGGACATGGCGAAATACGCAAAGGTCGGCCAACAGGTCAGAGAGTTGATGAAACAGCTCACACCACTGGTTGAACCAATATCGATCGATGAAGCGTTCATGGACCTGACCGGCACTGAACGGCTGCACGGGAAAAGCCCGGTGTGCGCGCTGTCCGGACTCGCACTGAAGATCGAGGAAGAAATCGGTATCACCGTGTCAATCGGGCTGTCTCACACCAAGTATCTCGCCAAGCTGGCATCCGACATGGACAAACCCCGGGGGATGTTCGTGATCGGCCCGGATGAGTGTGTAGAGTTCCTGCGGGACCGCCCGGTGAGCTTTATCTGGGGCGTTGGCGCCGCCATGCAGAACAAGCTGCACAAGGACGGGATCCGCCTCATCGGTCAGTTGCAGCGCATGGAAAAGAACGATCTGATGCGGCAGTACGGATCCATGGGCGCGCGCCTGTACCACCTGTCACGCGGTGAGGATGCCAGGACAGTTCAGGGTCGCAGTGCTTCAAAGAGCATCTCCGCGGAGACCACATTCAACACCGACATCACCGACTACCAGGAGCTGGAAAAGATCCTGTGGCAGCTTTCGGAAAAAGTCTCCCGGCGGGCAAAAAAAAACAATATGGCAGGCATCACCGTGGTTTTGAAACTCAAGACGGACCATTTCAAGACGCGTACACGAAACACCTCGTTGTCTGATCCGACAGCGCTGGCGACGCGCATATTCGATGCAGCAAAACCCATGCTGGAACGGGAAATTGACGGCAAGACCGCCTTTCGGTTAATCGGCGTCGGGATCACCAACCTGGTTGAACTGGAGACAGATTCCGGGATTGGCGGGCTTGACCAGCGCGCTGACGCGCATGCGAAAGTTGAACTGGCGATGGACAAGCTTCGTGAAAAATTCGGCACCGCCGCAGTTGAAAAAGGCCGCGGCCTAAAAGGCAACAGATCATGACAAGTCACACCATCAATTGTTGGCACGGCAGGACGTTTGAGATGGGCCCGTCTGCCACCGCTTTCCTGGCAATTGACATGCAGCGTGACTTCCTGATGGATGAGCACGGCCGGCCGAACGAGATGGCCCGGATCATTCCCGATTTTGCAAAACTGACTGCACTGATGCGCGATTGCGGGTGCACCATCATCCACACCAGGGAATCCTACGCATCAGACTTTTCCGATGTGACTGCCCACAAGGCCAGCCAGGGGTATGTCGGTCGGCCAGGACCGTTCGGCAGGTACCTGGTTCGTGGACAGCAGGGGTGCGATTTCGTCGATCAACTCAAGCCGCAACCGGCAGAAGCGATCATAGACCAGCCCGGTTTTGGCAAACTGCATGGCAGCGGCTTGCAGGACCTGCTGCAGGCAAATGGCATTTCCCATCTTGTGATGGCCGGCGTCACCACGCAATGTTGCGTACACTCCACCCTGCGCGAAGCCGTTGATGCGGGATACTGGTGTCTTACAGTAGCCGACTGCTGCGCCTCACCGAGACAGGCGTGGCATGATGCTGCCCTGGGGCTGATCGCCTCGGAATGTCACCTGTTCGGATCGATATGCAACCTTGAAGACTTGATCAGCGGCCTGCAAACCAGCCAGGGCTGAGTGCAGCTAAAACGACTTGCCTACGATATGTATTACCAGGACCGCTTCAGTCACAGTTCGCCATTTCCAGCAGCTTGATGTCCGTCAGCTTGGCTTCCAGTATGAACTCGCCATAATTCAGGGTCATGTCACCGGATACACCGTTTTCATACAACACCATGCTGACCTGGTATTCAGGTGTCGCCTGGTCGCGTTTGTCAGGTTTGAAATATGAAATTGATACCGGCCACCCGTGCAACCCGTTGACGTCTTTCAGTTTAACGTCTGTCTGGTCTTCGTCAGCATCTCTTCTGGTGCCAATGAACGTAATGGCAATTGCCGGCTTGGCGCCATCGGAGCCGTCATACAGCAATGTTTCATCACGTGACTCGCCTGCTTCTGCGGCCCTCACGATCTTCAATTGATGATCAACCGGGAATGTCACGCCTTCCGGCAGCGAGAAGATTTCTTCCTTGGGCTTGGTGATTGCCCCCGAGCCCCCGGTATTGTCGGTAGCGAGCCTCGCCCGCAACTCCCTTTCTTCCTGCAACTTGCTGTCGACGAACTGACGCTGGACATAACGCAGCTGATCGCTGTTGCCGGACTCCCACATGGATGACCTGCTGTCCAGCACGCGTGACTTGCCCCCGGCCAGGAAAAACTGGTTGATCATCCGGAAATTGACGGTCCAGCCTTCACACCCGTCGCCGCTGAATTCGATAACCATCCGGCCTTTGGCACCTGAAATACCGCTTCTGTCCTCGGCGGATTTCAGAGAAATATCGTAGACAGCACGATGGGCAGCCAGCGGCGATGCCGCCGCAGCCGGAAGGGTGAAACACACCCCGGTCGCAACGATCAATGCTCCACTCAAGAAACCGGATAGTTTGTTCACCATCATTCTCCGACAAGTTTGCCCATTTATAACGTCCCCCGGCATTGCTGCTCAGGTTACCAGATTCCTTGCTTGGCCCTCGAAAAAGGCATTTACATGGTCAACGGTCTGACGCCAGCATTCGGTCTGCGCTTCAAAACTCGCCCACGCGACGTGTGGTGTAATGATGACATTGGGACGATTTGCAATTTTCATCAGCGGATGATCATGTTCAGGAGGCTCTGTTGTGAGCACGTCAAAGCCGATGCCGCCAACCAGCCCTTCATCCAAAGCCGCAACCAGGTCCTCCTCGTCCACGAGACCGCCACGCGCAGTATTGATAATCAGGGGGTGACGTTTCATCTTCCTGAACTCGGCGCTGGCCAGCATGTTGCGCGTTCCAGGCATTAACGGACAATGCAGCGTTATGACATCTGATTGCGCCAGCACATCGTCAAACGGTGTGTAAAGTGGTCCCAGGCCCTGCACACCCTTGTGTGCCGCAAACAGGACAGTCATGCCAAGTGCACGTGCAATGTCAGCCACCGACTGTCCGAGGTTGCCCTCCCCGAAAATACCCAGTGTAGAGCCTCTCAAATCCCTGATGGGATGGGTGTGGAAA
The DNA here is from genome assembly GCA_964424975.1 of uncultured Anderseniella sp. Classification (GTDB taxonomy): domain Bacteria; phylum Pseudomonadota; class Alphaproteobacteria; order Rhizobiales; family Aestuariivirgaceae; genus Anderseniella. The sequence goes on along the minus strand of CAYRLR010000125.1, from coordinate 1,268 downwards.
CAGAACTGACCGGCTTGCTGCCACTTGCCGTCAACCACATCCTGAGCGTAAGCGGCAATGGCGCGGCGCAGGGCGAAAATCAGGGCAAATGTATGTTCAGGCACGGTGTTGACCGCATACCCACGCACATTGGCGACTGCGACACCGTGTTCACGACAGGCAGGCACATCAATTACATCAAAACCGGTTGCGGCGACCGACACCATCTTCAAGTCAGGTAATTGGGCCAGGGTTTCCGACCTGATCGGCACTTTATTGGTTATGGCGATCGTGGCGCCCTTCAACCGATCAACAATCTGATCGGGGGGTGTTGCCGCATACTCGACCCACTCATGGTCGATGTTCGGTCGTATCAAGTCAATTTCAGGCGCAAACGTACCCCGGTCCAGAAAAACAATTTTAGTCATTAACGCAGTCCCCTGATTCAACAGTGTGGCACGCTAGCGTGACCGGGATGATCACTGCAAGCGACGACTTTGCGAAAATGTCGCATTTCCGGGCTGGTCAAGTGTCGCATCCCCCCCTAGATTGCGGCGCAATCGTCAACCAATCAGAGGAAAAGATATCATGGGTAACATTGACAAGCGCCTGGCAGAACTCGGCATCGAAGTCCCCACACCGGCAGCCCCGGTCGCCAATTATGTTGGTTGGGTTCGAACCGGCAATCTGGTGTTTACCGCTGGTCAGGTGCCGCTCAAGGACGGCAAGTTCATGTATCAGGGCATTGTCGGCGACAGTGTCTCGGTTGAAGATGCCACAGAGGCTGCCAAGTTGTGTGCCATCAACATCATTGCCCAGGTAAAACAGGCCTGCGACGGAGACCTGGACCGGGTCAAACGCATCGTCAAACTGGTGGGATTTGTCAATGGCGTACCGGGGTTTGGCGATCAGCCAAAAATCATCAATGGTGCATCTGACATGATGGTCGAGGTGTTTGGCGACAAGGGCAAGCATGCCCGGTCAGCCGTCGGTGCGGGTTCGCTGCCGATAAACCTGTCTGTCGAGATAGAGGCTGTTGTAGAAATCGAATAGAAAGCCAACGCAGATGTGGCGGCCGTCTGACCCGAAGTGCGACTGGCTGACCTCTGTGGCCATCGCACATCGAGGGCTGCATGATGTCCGCCATGGTGTGGAGGAAAACTCCCTGCCGGCATTCGAAGCAGCCATCGAGCATGGTTACGCCATTGAAACCGATGTTCAGTTGTCCAGTGATGGTGAGGCCATGGTGTTCCATGACCACACCCTGGACCGGTTGACCAACCAGACCG
>CAYRLR010000124.1:0-7052 GCA_964424975.1 uncultured Anderseniella sp. | reverse complement strand
GACACTGAGCTACAATTCGCACTAAACCAAAGGTTACTTGGGTAATGTCGGTTGATATTTTCCCTGTTTGTTTTTCAAGTTTTGACGACCGGATGGAAGGTGTCGTCTTGAAATTACGCCCGGATGGTTGGCTGTCAGCACACCGCCCGAAAAGCAAGTGTACGCCGGGGAAAACGAAAAACGCAATGGTCTCAATGGGCTGCGACCAGAATTCGGGCATTTGGTCAATGGTTGGGCAGATGCGCGACGCAAGGCCCCAGGCTTGAGACCTGGCCTATCTGCCGCAAACTTGCCGCTTTGCTCGGCGATGTTCGCGCCGAACAGGTACAGAAGTTGTGTGGACGTATGCGGCGATTGATCAAAATGGGTGTGGTGTTTGCGCTTATGGCGTCAACCGGCTACGCGCTTTACCGGGTTGGCGAGACCACGCGCATCGCGGACCGATGGCGCGCTCCTGATCCGCAGACGTTCAGAAAACAGGCCTGGGCAGAACTGGACGCCCGGCAACTGAGACCCGGCATGCCGGTGTTTATCCGGATTTTCAAACAAAGCTCGCAGCTTGAGCTCTGGTTGCAGTCCAAGAGCGGATGGGAATTGTACAAGACAGTTGAAATCTGCAACTGGTCCGGTGGTCTGGGGCCGAAGCTGAAAGAAGGCGACAGGCAGTCGCCGGAAGGATTCTACACAGTCACCAAGGCGCAGTTGAACCCCAACAGCCGGCATCATCTTTCGTTTAACCTTGGTTTCCCCAACCGCTACGACCGCTCGCTGGGACGGACCGGGTCGTTCCTGATGGTACATGGCGGTTGTTCATCAAGTGGATGTTATGCGGTGCGCGACCACGAGGTCGAGGTTATTTACCGGCTTGTTGAAGCAGCATTGAACAATGGCCAGCGTGCGGTTGGTGTGCATGCCTTCCCATTCCGGCTGGAACAGGCCGCACTTGATCGCCACAAAGGTTCGAGGTGGTATGATTTCTGGGCCAACCTGAAGAACGGATACGATGTGTTTGAACACCGGGGCCAGGTGCCCCGCGTGAGGATTGCGAATAAATCCTACGTGGTTAATTGAGCGTTAGCGTGTTGTGTTCCACAATGAATGTTTTGAGCATGGTTTCGGAAATCGGGTGTGTCAGACATGAACAATGACAGGACATTCAGGAGCAGTTGCACGCGCCGTGCGTTTTGCGGCGGTGCTCTTGCATCGGTGATGGGCCTGGCTGCCTGCAGTACGGACAAGGCGCTGGAACCCCTGTCTTCCAGGGTTATGGCTGATCTGCAGAGGCTCGGCCTGAAAGTCGGTGCGCCGGTTTTCGTCCGGGTGTTCAAGGAAGAAAACCAGATGGAAGTCTGGCTGCAACAGGTCTATGGGCCATATGTGCTGTTTCGCACCTACGATATTTGCAGCCGGTCCGGCGTACTGGGGCCGAAGTTCAAGGAAGGCGACCGGCAGGCGCCTGAAGGCTTCTACATGGTGTCGCAGCGCCAGATGAATCCGAAGTCGGACTATTACCTGTCCTTCAATCTCGGCTTTCCCAACGCGTTTGACAAATCCCATGGTCGAACCGGGTCGCATCTGATGGTGCATGGCGGATGCCGGTCGGCAGGCTGCTATGCCATCACCGATGACCACATCAAGGAGTTGTTCTCGCTGGCGCGCGAAGCGTTCCTGTACGGCCAGAAGGAGTTTCCGGTGCATGCCTTTCCATTCCGCATGAGCGAGCAGAACCTGCTTCGGTATGCAGGTCATCCGCACGAGTACTACTGGCGCGATCTCAAGGCGGGATATGACTATTTTGAGCAAACGCGCCAGCCGCCGACCGTCGGCGTCAAGCAGCAACGCTATGTGTTCTTGCCGCACAACATCAATGTACCGCCGGAGTTTGCTGTTCAGCAGGCATTTGCAGATCCGCTCGCCCCGCAGCTCATTCGCGGCTGGCGGGCAGGGGAGTGGAAGTAATCCGAATTACCCGTATTGATCGGGACGGGTGTTCTGGGGTCAGGACCCTAAAGCGGCCAGACGATCAGGATCATGGGCAGTGAAACCGCGAGTATGATGATCTCCAGCGGCAGCCCCATGGGCCAGTAATCGCCGAAACGATAGCCGCCCGGCCCCATGATGATGGTATTGTTCTTGTGGCCGATCGGCGTCAGGAACGCGCAGCTTGCCGATACTGCTACGCCCATGAGCATGGCGTCCGGGTTGACGTTCATCTGCTCGGCAATCTTGATTGCAACCGGGGCTGCGACCAGCACCGTCGCCACATTGTTCAACACGTCCGACAAGGTCATGGTGACGATCATCAGCAGCAGCAATACCGACCAAGCCGGCCAGCCAGTCGTTACATTGACGATGGTATCGGCAATCAGCACGGTGCCGCCGGAGGTTTCTATGGCAGCACCAATCGGGATCAGTGATGCCAGCAGCACAATCACCGGCCATTCGACGGCCTCGTAAATCTGCGACAGGGTTATCATCTTGAGCAGCGCGTAGATGGCGACACAGGCCGCCAGCGCAACCGGCAGATAGACCAGGCCAAGGCTTGCCGCGATGATGGCAATTGCAAAGATCGCAATGGACAAGCCGGCTTTTTCCCGCTGTGTGACCTGAAGCCCGCGTTCGGCGAGCGGCAGACCGCCAAGCCATTGCACGACATCCGGCAGCGCCTGCTTGTCGCCCATCAGCAAGAGGACGTCGCCGGCCTGCAATTTCAGCTGCCTGACCCGGTCGCGAAACGGGCGGCCCTGGCGGGCAACCCCCAGCAACATGGTCTGCTGCCGGTCCAGTAGCCTGACGTCGCCGGCAGAGCGTCCCTCCAGTCTCGACCCGGAGGTCACCACTGCTTCAGTCATGGCCAGGGTGCCGGTTAGAACGCCCTTGTGGCGGGCTGAAGCTGAATATGAAAGCTTTAGAGCGTTGGCAAACTGTTCAAGGCTTTCCGGATCAGCCTCGACGACCAGAATGTCACCTTTCCGGATTTCCACGCCGCGCGCCGAGCCCGGCTGACGCTCACCGCGCCGGACCAGACCCAGAATATAGACATCATTTTCACTGGCAACCGGAAGCAGGTCACGAACCTTCTGGCCAATCGCCGGCGAGTCTTCCGGGACCTGGACTTCCATGACATAACCCTCGAGGTTTTCGAGCTCGGCAGCGGACTCCGACCGGGATTTGTCCTGCGGAATGAAGCGCCAGCCCACGAACGAAATGTAGACCAGGCCTGCAGCAGCACAGGCAAGTCCGACCGGCGCGAAATCGAACATGGAGTATGATGCGCCAAGCGGTTCGCCGTTGAACGTGGCGCTACCTCGAAACTGGGCAATCACGATGTTGGTGGGGGTGCCGATCAGGGTCACCATGCCGCCCAGAATGGTGGCAAAAGACAGAGGCATCAGCGTCACGGAGCGCGATCTTTTCGCCTTGTCGGCAGCCTGCATGTCCACCGGCATCAGCAAGGCAAGTGCCGCCACATTATTCATGAAGGCGGACAGCGCGCCGCCAACCAGCCCCATTATGGCGATATGTGGCCTGATGCCGCGTTGGGCGGAGATTACATTGCGTGTCAGCAGGTCAACCGCACCGGACTGCGACAAGGCCCGTGACACAATCAACACCAGGGCAATGATGATGACAGCGGGGTGGCCAAAGCCTGCAAAGGCGGTGTCCTTGTCGACGACACCGACAATAACGGCGAGCGCCAACGCCGAAAACGCCACCAGGTCATAGCGGATGCGCCCCCACACCAGAAGTGCGAGCACACCGCCCATGATGGCGAAAAGTATGATTTGTTCGTTGGTCATGTCGGGCTGCACGTTAGCGCTTGTAGCGTATTTTCCAACCGTCTAAATCAACCCGATTGCCTGGTTACAACGATAAAGTCGGTGCCCTTGCCGGTCTCAGGTCCAAGACCGGTGTCGGAAATGGCCACGGAAGAATTTGGCCCGAGCCGGTATTCAATGCGGGCGCGCACATCGTCAGGAATGGTGAAACGCAAAAATGCATCCAGCCCGGCGCGGGATGTCTCGTGTTCAAGACTGACGGACAGCCATTGTGGAGAGGTTTGATCAACCTGCTCTTCCGGCAATGTCAGCAAGTGCGCACCCAATGGTTCACCGGCGCCCTCGAGCGCAATAGCGGTATCGAACAGGGGTTTGTATCCCTGCCGCACGTAAAGGTGACCTTCAGGATAATCTTCCGCCCCGCTGGATGTGCGCAGCGCATGGTAGGTGGCGTTGTTCAGAACGCCATTTGCCAGTAATTGTGCAGACTTCTGGAAATTGTGAATGGCGCGCCAGGTCTTGCGCCCGACATAGCCATCCGCCGTGCCGGCCTCAAAACCCAGCCTGTTGAGAATTTTTTGCGCGTTGAGGGTTTTTTCACGGCCTGTCAACCGGGTGAGCAAAACCCGCAATGGCGGGAGCGAGGTCACAGCGGCATATTTGCGCGCTTCAATGTTGGCAGCGGGCTTGAACAGGCCGGAGTGTTCCACGCCTACCGGGTTGGCCGGGGTGTCGGAAATGATGACGTGCCGGTCACGGGTCTCCAGTTCGAACAATTGCTTTGCAAATTCGCCAGGCATCCGTACGCAACCGTGCGAAGCCGGATAACCGGGCAATTCACCGGCATGCAGTGCAATGCCGCTCCAGGTCAGTCTCTGCATGAAGGGCATCGGCTCGCGGTCATACAGATTGGACCAGCGGAACTTGTGCTTTCGCAGCACCGAAAAAATCCCGTGCGGTGTTTCGTTTCCGGGTTTCCCGGAGGAAATGGGGCTGAAACCAATCTGACGCTCACCCGAATAGACCAGCATGGACTGTTTCCGGATTGAAATCAGCACCTGCAGTGTTTCCGCCGTGGATGGCGTTTTTATGGGGGTAAACGGTGGAACCGGCCGCACTTTTGTGCCTGTCACCCTGTGGCGGTCGGGTGGAGAGCTGGCTGCCAATGCGGTCCCGGCTGTCAACATCAGGCAGGCATTCGCAGAGACGCCTGTCAAAAGGCGCCTTCTGCTTATGCCTGATGGTTTGCTCAAGCAAAGGCTCCATGACAATGCTTGAATTTCTTGCCTGATCCGCACGGGCAGGCCTGATTGCGCGCCACCGGCCCCCAGGTCTCAGGATCTTGTGCATTAAAGCCTTCCGGTTGATCGGGAGCAGGAGAGACCGCGGCGGACAATAATGTGCCGGCTGGCAATTCATTGCCGTGTTCATCAAAATCCTCAATGAACATGTCGGGCAGCTCCTCGTCGTCCGGGAACATGTCGTCTGTGCCGTTCTGACTGATTTCCACCCGCAGAAGTTGCCCGGTCACGATGGCGCGCAGTCGCACGATCATCTGTTCGAACAGCGCAAAACCCTCTGTCTTGTATTCATTGAGCGGATCGCGCTGACCATAGCCACGCAGAGCAACCGCCTGACGCAGATGCTCGAGGGTAATGATGTGGTCGCGCCACAACTGGTCCAGCGAGCGCAGCAACACTTCCTTTTCAACGTATTCCATGATTTCAGCGCCATATTTTTCGCGCTTCTCGCCATACATTTTATCAGCTGCCTGCATGACCCGTTCGCGGATTTCTTCATCCGCAATGCCTTCTTCTGCAGCCCAGTCCTCAACCGGGAAATCAATTGCAACAACCTCGCGCAATTTCTCCCGCAGCTCGGTTGAACGCCATTGTTCCGGATAGGCGCTTGGCGGGATGAATTCCAATACGGTTGCTTCCACCACTTCGTGGCGCATGTCGTCGACCGTGCCGGCAATCTCGTTGCCGTTCATGATGTCGATGCGCTGCTCGAAGATGACCTTGCGCTGGTCGTTCATCACGTCATCGTATTTCAGAATGTTCTTGCGGGCATCGAAGTTGCGCGCCTCGACTTTCTGCTGGGCTTTTTCCAACGCCTTGTTGATCCACGGATGGACAATCGCCTCGCCTTCTTCAAGGCCCAGTTTCTGCAGCATCGAGTCCATGCGTTCAGACCCGAAAATACGCATCAGGTCATCTTCCAGGGACAGATAGAAGCGCGACCGTCCAGGGTCACCCTGACGACCGGAGCGGCCGCGAAGCTGGTTGTCGATACGGCGGCTTTCATGGCGTTCAGTGGCCATGACGAAAAGACCTCCCGCCTCGATAGCCTTCTGCTTGAGCACCTCGATCTCGGCTCGAATTTTTGCTTCGGCAGCATCGCGTTTTTTACCTTCCGCCATGTCGCCAAGTTCGATGGCAACACGCATATCAGCATTGCCGCCAAGTTGAATGTCGGTGCCGCGGCCAGCCATATTGGTGGCAATCGTTACTGCACCCGGCACGCCGGCCTGTGAAATGATCTGGGCTTCCTGTTCATGGTAGCGCGCGTTCAGAACATTGTGCGGAATCCCAAGTTCCTTGAGATGCTGGGCCAGGTACTCGGATTTGTCGATTGAGGTCGTGCCGACCAGTACCGGCTGACCGCGTTCACGGGCATCCTTGACGGTCTCGACAATAGCGTCGAACTTTTCGCGTACGCTGCGGTACACTTCATCATCTTCATCAATACGCCGGACCTCGACATTGGTCGGCACCTGAACCACGTCCAGCTTGTAAATGTCCAGAAACTCGTCTGCTTCAGTGGCCGCGGTGCCGGTCATGCCGGCGAGTTTTTCATACAGCCGGAAATAGTTCTGGAAGGTAATCGAAGCAAGCGTCTGGTTTTCCGGTTGGATGCGGACATGCTCCTTGGCTTCAATGGCCTGATGCTGACCTTCGGCATAGCGCCGGCCCGGCATCATTCGACCGGTGAACTCATCGATGATGATCACCTCGTCGTCCTTGACGATATAGTCACGGTCCTTGACAAAAACCTTGTGCGCGCGAAGCGATTGATTGACGTGGTGGACCAGCGCGATATTCTCCACGTCATACAGCGAGCCTTCAGCCATCATCCCGGACGACTGCAGCAATTGCTCGATGTGCTCATTGCCGGCCTCGGTCAAGGTGACGGACTTGGTTTTCTCGTCGACCTCGTAATCTTCTTCCACCAATTGCGGGATGATTGCGTCGATCTCGGTATACAGGTCAG
>CAYRLR010000123.1:0-7064 GCA_964424975.1 uncultured Anderseniella sp. | reverse complement strand
TAGTGTTGATAGCCTGGCTTTTGACAGCATTATTGATCAATCAGCCGATTGTCCCGGTAGAACAGCCAATTGCAAAGTCCGGTGTATCGAGCGTTGCACCCTGGCGGTCAATAGTCAGACGGTCGCCGGAGAATGAATAAGAAGTCCCGACCATGATGGTGTGATCGTCCATATCCCGTCCATCAAATGAGCAATTGTCACGGAATGTCCCGCGGTAGCCGATGTAGACCGGGGTGTCACCGATGACGGGCATGCCGGTCAGCAGGAAGTCATACCGCGCCTTCACGGAAAACGCTTCCATGTCGCCATTAAACGCGTTGATGTAATCCATGTTGATATAGGTGCCTTCCAACTGGATACGGCTGTCGCTGGTCGGGAAATAGCGTACCACGCCACGGGCAAAGAAGCCATCGTCAAGACCAAAAAACGAATTGGCCGTCTCGACATAACCGCCCTGGCCGTACAGCGTTATATTGTCGATATAGAACTGGGCTTCACCGCCGACAAAGCGATGATCCTGACGGGAGCCGGCAGCGAACCCTGAGTCGGTAGATCCCATGCCGCCGAATGCGCCGAAGAGGCCGCGCGATGGATCGCGCCAGCTGCCATGCGTGGCGAACTGGAAGGAGAAACGGGGGCCAGCAACATCATTGTCAGACGCTGATTCCGTTGCGTTGGTATTGTACTCGTATTTGACGTCTGACTGGATCGAGAAATTGTTGCCAAGCGGCAGGCTGAGCAGGCCTTCACCACCGTTGGTGAACACCGTGTCGTCATTGAAGCCGTCGTCGATCATCTGAACACCTGCCCAGCTGTCAACGACACCTGATACGATCAGGCCGAGTTCACGCTCATAATCAGCCGCGGCTGCTGGTCCTGCAAAAGCAACCAGGGCAACGGACGCTGCCAGAATGGATTTTTTCATCGAATTTACCCCTGAAATGTACAATGTGGTGCCATGTAAACAGATTCCGGGCTGCCAGCCCAGCCATGTTTATGCCGTGTACGCAGTTTTTTGAAAAGTGTGACATTTGGGCCACAGCTGGTGTTGAGTCCCTTGGCCCTATGACAGCGCGGTTGCGCGCATCAACCGGCATGTGCGGTTCATGTTGCGCATGGGCGCTGCTTTATGTATAAGCCCGCAATCCGTTGCCGGGCTCGTTCACCCCTGGAGGAGATCTTTGGCCGGATACAGGTTGGCGCATCAATGGTTGACGCGCCGTGATTTTACAACTTGCACGACAGCAGGAGACAGACGATGGCACAGACCGTCACACTGAACGCCTTGGTGCGCGAACGGGCCGGCAAGGGGGCCGCCCGTGCAGTCCGCCGTGAAGGCCGCGTACCCGCCGTAATCTATGGCGACAAGAAAGATCCCCAGACAATATCCATGGATGCCCGCGAATTGATGAAACAGGTGCAGACAGGCCGTTTCCTGTCTACCCTGGTCGACATCGATGTTGACGGCACCAAGGTTCGCACCATTCCACGTGATGTACAATTTGATCCGGTTCGCGATTTCGTCGTGCATGTGGACTTTCTGCGGCTTGGAAAAGGCGCGCGTATTGCTGTTGAAGTTGCGATCAACTTTGTCGGCGAAGAAGACAGTGCCGGTCTCAAACGCGGTGGTGTGCTGAACGTGGTGCGCCACAGTGTCGAGATCATGTGCCCGGCTGATTCCATTCCGGAAAGCTTCGACCTGGATGTGTCGGCGCTGGATATTGGCGATGGCCTGCACGCAACCGATCTTACATTGCCTGAAGGCATGACCTTCACGATCACTGATCGTGACTTTACCATCGCAACCATTTCTGCACCGTCCGGTGGTGCCGATGAGGATGAAGATGCAGCAGCAGCGGAAGAAGCTGCTGAAGGCGCTGAAGGTGAAGACGGCGAAGAAGCTGCTGGTGAAGGTGAGGGCGGCGAAGAGTAGCCTCTTCGCTGAAGGCCTTTGCTGTCCATTCCGGTTAATTGCGAAATGAGGCGCACATGCTGATTATCGCGGGGCTTGGGAATCCAGGCGCCAAATATGCCGGACACCGGCACAATATCGGTTTCATGGCGGTGGACGAGATCGTTCGCCGCCATGGCTTTTCTGCATGGCGCAAAAAATTCCAGGCAGACGTTTCCGAAGGTCTGCTGGACGGCGAGACAGTGCTGGTCATGAAACCGCAAACCTTCATGAACGAGTCGGGCCGCGCGGTCGGCGAGGCACTGCGGTTTTACAACCTGGGTCCTGAAAACCTCGTCGTGCTCTATGACGAGCTTGACCTGGTGCCGGGCAAGGTGCGGATCAAAACCGGCGGCGGCGCAGGCGGTCACAACGGTATTCGCTCGATCGATGCGCATTGCGGCAAGGACTATCGCAGGGTGCGGCTTGGCATTGGCCATCCCGGATCAAAGGACAGGGTCACCGGGTATGTGCTTGGAGATTTTGCCAAGGCGGACCGCGACTGGCTGGAGCCGTTGCTCGACGAAGTCGCGCGCAATGCTGGCCTGCTGGCCAAGGGCGATGATGCAGGCTTCATGAACAAGGTGGCACTTGGTACGCGCCCGGTCGGCAGCGATACAACAACAACCAGAACGCTCAAGACAAAGCAGAGCCATATTCATCAGGCACGGGCTGCTGCCCGCAAGCCGGCACTATCAAAGACCGGCCCGATGGCCGATATGCTGAACAGGCTTCTGGGTAAGAAGGACGAGGAATAGATGGGTTTCAAGTGCGGTATCGTCGGGTTGCCCAATGTCGGCAAGTCGACCCTGTTCAACGCGTTGACACAGACAGCGGCAGCACAGGCTGCCAATTATCCGTTTTGCACGATCGAGCCGAATGTCGGTGATGTTGCTGTGCCGGATGAGCGTCTTGTCCAACTGGCGTCGATAGCAAAATCTGCGCAAACCATCCCGACGCGGCTCACATTCGTTGATATTGCGGGTCTGGTGAAAGGCGCATCCAAGGGTGAAGGCCTCGGCAACCAGTTTCTGGCCAATATCCGCGAAGTTGATGCCATCGCCCATGTGGTGCGGTGCTTTGAAGATGACGACATCACCCACGTCGAAGGCAAGATTGACCCGATTGCCGACATTGAAACCATCGAAACCGAATTGATGCTGGCGGACATGGAAAGCCTGGAAAAACGCATCGCAGGCGTCGAGAAAAAAGCCAGGTCGGGAGAAAAAGCGGCCAAGGCCGAATATGAGCTCATGCTGCGTCCGCTTGAATTGTTGCGCGAGGGCAAGCCGGCGCGTGAGCTGGAAGTTGCAGATGATGAGCTGAAGGCGTTCGGCATGCTGGGGCTGCTGACATCCAAGCCGGTGTTGTATGTCTGCAATGTCGAAGAGTCAGCGGCAGACGAGGGCAATGATTTTTCCGCTAAAGTGAAGGCCTTCGCGGCAGCACAAGGAGCTCAGGCCGTTGTGGTGTCTGCCCAGATCGAAAGCGAAATCGCTGTACTGGATGATGATGAACAACGCGAGTATCTTGATGCCATCGGTCTGGCCGAACCGGGGCTGAACCGGGTTATCCGTGCTGGGTACACTTTGCTGAAGCTGCTGACCTATTTCACGGTCGGCCCGAAAGAAGCCCGCGCCTGGACCATAACCCGCGGCACCAAGGCGCCTGCTGCTGCCGGCGTAATTCATACGGATTTTGAAAAGGGCTTCATCCGTGCTGAAACCATTGCCTATGATGACTTTGTGAAGCTGTCAGGTGAGGCCGGTGCACGCGATGCCGGCAAAATGCGGCTTGAAGGCAAGGAATACATCGTTGCAGACGGCGACGTGCTGCATTTTCGCTTCAACAACTGATCAGCGTCGCATAACCGTGTCCCGGGCAACATTGCAGGCCTTTACGCGATACCATAACTGCAATCGAATTCCCGCAAACGCTGCATGACGGCCATTGCACATCACCCGAACAGGTTGCGAATGCCCAGGCGCAATTGATCTGCAGCCACATAGCGGGCCTGCAACACTTCATGATGATCAACAGAGGGAACAATAACATCGCGCAGATGCTGCTTGAGTTGCAGGTTGCCCGGATAGCGATCCATTTTGCCAACAGCTTCTACCAGTGCAACTTCGTCAACCGATGCATCAACAAGTTGAAACAGGTTACGCACAGTTTGGGCAGGCTGCTTTATGAAATCCTCGCTTGGCAATTCCGTGTAGCTCACGCCCAGTGAACTGAAGATTGCCTGCCATTCGGAATATTCATAAGCCAGATAATTCAGCTGTCGTATGTACTCCCGGCGCAGGCGAGCGTCAGAAAAACTTGTTGGTCCGATATCGGTGTCTCGCCGGCCCCAATTGTCAGTCAGCAAGGATACGGTATATGAAACCGCCTGATCGCTCAGATCACGCCGGAACAGAAACACCAGATCTGCCCCGTCCAACAATTCGCGCGCCAGACCGGCCCTGATTGTGCGCTTGATATGAGCATGTTGTATCTTGGCCGCAAATACGCCCTGAACAGTTCTCAGCGGCATGATGGCACGTATGTATTCGGCGCTCAGTTTTGACTTGCTGACGGATACGCGTGAGTTGGTGCGCATGCGAAAGCGCCGCTCTGCCAGCGTGCTGCAGTATTCCGAGACCTGACCGAGACCACTCGTGCGAATGAGTTTGCTCAGGGAACTGCTGGCTGTCCTGGGAGCCGTGCAGATCAAGAGCTTACGCGTGGGGACTGCCGGATCAGCAACATCATGCTCCGCGCCCATGTGCGCCATGCCGATTGATTTTGAGAATATGCCCACTACCTGCTCCTTGTGCCAGGCCCGCAGGGTAAGCCATCGCTTCTTGAATTGTCCATGCAAACGGCACTTCAATCTCGATACATGGGCTGGCTGTTACAAAGATGCTTGACCCCGCGGGCAAGAGGCCCGAAAACAATGCTTATGTCTGGGGATTTGCTGCATTACGAAGACTTCAACGTGGGCGACACATGCGTCTCCGGCGAGTTCGCCATGTCGGCTGATCTCATCCGTGAATATGCTGCCGAATGGGATCCGCAACCGTTTCATCTCGACGAGGAACTGGCCAATGCTTCAGTGCTCGGCGGGCTGTGCGCGTCGGGTTGGCAGGTGTGCTCGATCATGAACCGGCTGATGGTGCTGGGCTATGCCAACAGGGCGGCCGGCATGGGATCGTTCGGCATCGAGCAGGTGAAGTGGATTAAACCGGTTTACGCAACTGACGTCCTGTCGCTTCGCTATACGGTGCTGGAAAAACGCATTTCATCGAAATGGCCTGAAATGGGCATCGTGCGCATGCGCTGGGAAGCGTTGGATCAAACCGGCCATCCCAAGACCGAAATGACCGGCACCAACCTGTTTCGGGTTCGTGCGGCGGGCGAGGCTTAGCTCATGAGCGGATATACCTCGATCTGGCTGGAGGACTTTGAGGCGGGTCAGCACGCGGTCTACGGCGATCACGAGTTCACCCGTGAAGCCGTGATCGACTATGCGCAAAAATATGATCCACAGGCGTTTCACCTGGATGACCAAGCCGCCGCCAAAACCTATTTCGGCAAGCTGTCGGCATCGGGATGGCACACTGCATCTGCCTGCATGAAGCTGTTGGCGGCTTACCACTTCGCTTTGCGCGATGCTGCGGCAGCGCGCAATGAACCACTGCCGGCGCTTGGACCTTCTCCGGGCTTTAGGAACCTGCAATGGCTCAAACCGGTCTATCCTGGAGATACAGTCACCTTTGCTGGTACGATAACGGGCGCGCGCAAGATGAATTCGAGGCCCGGTTGGGGGCTGGTTACACTGACACCTCATGGTCACAACCAGCACGGCGACAAGGTGTTTTCATATGATTCAACGGTGATGTTTGCCTGTCGCGGCAATACCGGAACATAAAGGAGTCTGCAGATGGGCAAGGGTATAGCACTGGTAACGGGCGCAGGGTCAGGCATTGGCAGGGCATGCGCCATTGCGCTGGCAGCAGACGGCTGGACGGTGGTGCTGACCGGCAGGCGCGAAAGCGCCTTGCAGGAAACCATTTCCGAAGCGGGCCAGCACGGCGCAAACATGCAGGCCGTTGCCTGTGATGTGACGGATCCCGCCTCTGTCGATGCCCTGTACGCTGCAATCGACAAGGCGCATGGACGCATTGATGTGGTGTTCAACAATGCCGGTACCAACGTGCCGCCGCTCAACATTGCGGACCTGACTTTCGATCAGTGGCGCCAGGTCATCGGCGTCAATCTCGACGGAGCCTTCCTGATTGCCAAGGGGGCCTTCACGATGATGCGTGATCAAAAGCCACAAGGTGGGCGGATCATCAATAACGGTTCTATTTCGGCGCATGTTCCGCGACCGGGATCGGCGCCCTACACGGCTTCAAAGCATGCCATTACCGGCCTGACCCGGTGTATTTCACTGGACGGCAGGCCGTTCAATATTGCCTGCGCGCAGATAGATATCGGCAATGCCGCATCCGCCATGACCGATGCCATGAAAAAAGGCGTGCCGCAAGCAGATGGCAGCATGAAACCGGAACCGGTGATGGACGTCTCCCACGTTGCGTCTTCGGTGGTCTACATGGCCGGTTTGCCGTCAGAGGCAAATGTGCAGTTCATGACTGTGATGGCAACCAACATGCCGTTTATCGGACGCGGGTAGCCTGTCTGGAACGCAAGGCAACCTGACGACGGTGTTACGACTGTTCGGGCTGGTCGCAAACCGGCAGGAAATGATAAACGTTCACTGTTCCTTCGCGGTGCACCTTGACTGTTCCCTTGATACCCTTGAAGGCACCGATACCGCCGTGGATGACGGACGGCAGGTCGACGCCTGCAAGACGATGCTTGGATGTGTAGATTGAGCCATTCGTGAACACGTTGACGACTTCGGTCACGCGTTCGGTTCCCTTCCCCTTGGCGTCCACAGCCTGGATAGTCCCGGTGAAGTAGCGGTCTCCAACCTTCTTGCCATTCTCATCAGCAAGCACACGGTGGCCCATCAGCCGGTCGCCAGGTCCGAATACGCCGTCCTCGTTGCTATCAACACGTACGGCCTCGCGAAACTCGCCCGAGCTGTAGACCTTGAAAGGTTCGC
>CAYRLR010000122.1:1944-7076 GCA_964424975.1 uncultured Anderseniella sp. | reverse complement strand
GGCACTGAGCTACAATTCGCACTAAACCAAAGGTTACTTGGGTAATGTCGGATAAGAGTATGTAAATCATTTGCAGGCGTCATAACCGCCGGCACGTCAACCAACGACAGGAACTGGCAAACGCTATGAATCAGGTCTTTGACCCTTTCAATATTATCATTCTCGCAGTGGCAGTGATCATTTTCTTCCGTCTGCGCTCGGTGCTTGGCACCCGGACCGGTAACGAAAAACCGTTCGACCCGTTTGCCGGTGAAACCGATGATGCCGAAGCTTCATCTCAGGACAATGTGGTGCCGTTACCGGGCCGAAACAAGCCGGTGACGGTCAATCCGCCTGACGCTGATGAAGACGAAGACGACGATGAAGAGCGTAAACCGGTCTGGCAAGGCTTCGCCAGGAAAGGATCAGCTGTTGCCAAAGGCATTGAGCAACTGGTCGAGATCGATAACGACTTCTCACCCGGTGAGTTCCTCGGTGGTGCCCGCATGGCATACGAGATGATTGTCAACGCCTTTGCCGACGGCGACAAGCAGGCCCTGAAACCGTTATTGTCCAGGGAGGTTTATGATGGCTTTGCAGCAGCGATTGACGAACGCAAAAAGCTGAAACAGACGCTGGAATCGAAATTCGTCGGCATCAACAAGGCCGACATCAGCAAGATCAATATTTCGGGCGGCGACGCGCAGGTCAGCATCAAGTTTGTCAGTGACCTGATCACTGCAACCCTTGATGAGGAGGGCAGGGTGATCGATGGCGATCCGTCGGAGATTCAGGAAATCACCGATGTGTGGACTTTCGAGCGTCCGGTCAATTCACGCGATCCGAACTGGCGCCTGATTGCCACCGAGGCTGACTGAGATTTGGGATGCATGCTGCAGGCCATTGCAAACAATTCATCATCGCCTTGCTGGCCGTCATGACTCTTATGTCTGCTGCACAGCCGGCCATGGCGTTGCGACTTGAACAGGTTTCGTTCAACTCCCTGCCCGGCTGGGCGCAGGATGATCACGCCGATGCCCTACGGGTGTTTGTGCGCGCATGCGGTGAACTGACAACCAGCGGTGTCGGCTTTGCCCGCAAAGCTGTCTTGTCCGGTGGTCGCGGCGATTGGCTCGCAGTCTGCGAGCGCGCAGCACGGGCCGGCAATACGGCCTCATCTGCCCGACGGTTTTTCGAAGACCATCTGGTCCCTGTGCAGATCACCGACACAGCCGGTCAGCTGACCGGCTATTTCGAACCCGAAGTTGACGGCAGCAGAACCAGAACCCGGGATTTCAATGTACCGGTTCTCGCGAGGCCAAACGATCTGGTGAGGTTGCCCCGGTCTGCTTCGGCCAGGCTGGGCGTTGCCTATGGCCGTGTGGACAATGGCATGGCCCGGGCCTACTTCACCCGTCAGCAGATTGAACAGGGCCAGTTGTCGTCGCATAATCTTGAACTGCTGTATCTCAGGTCCTGGGCTGATCTGTTCTTCATGCAGGTACAAGGCTCCGGTCGTGTCCGGCTGCGCGACGGTGCCACTGTGCGCCTTGGCTATGCGGCAAAGACCGGCTTGCCCTACACTTCCATCGGCAAGGTGCTGATTGACCGCGGGGAACTGACCCGTGCCGAAATGTCGATGCAGGCATTGCGCGCCTGGCTGCAGGCGCATCCCGATCAGGCCCGCGAACTGATGTGGCAGAACCAGTCGTATGTGTTCTTCCGCGAGTTGACAGGTCACGGTACTGAAACCGGGCCCATCGGCGCGCAGAAACTGCCGCTGACACCGTTCAGGTCGCTGGCTGTTGACCGGCGCTTCTGGGCACTTGGGGTGCCGCTCTGGGTGTCCACGACTGTGTACGTGAAAGGCCGGCTGCACTCGTTCGATCGCGTGATGATTGCCCAGGACACCGGATCGGCAATCAAGGGCGCAACACGTGGTGATGTGTTCATGGGAACCGGGCACCAGGCAGGTCTCGACGCCGGTGCAATGGACCAGGCAGGATCGCTGACGGCACTGGTCCCGCACGCCCTGGCAACCCGGCTGCTGAGGAAACATGGCGGATGAACAAGCCCGGCAAGATTGCTCGCGGGCCTCGTGCCGGCCAACTGAAAGACGAGGACCACGACGTCTGGGAGAAGGTCACCCGAACTGTAAAGCCACTGAACCGGTTGCCTTATGTGAAGCCTGTTGCGCAAGCCAAACCGGTACTACCGGTTTCACAGCACAAGCAAACAACACCGGCACAGCCGAAGCCGGCTGATCCGCTGCGCACCGCAGCGCGGGCCGTTGTCAGGCAGGCAAACCAGCTACCACCGCACAACAATCTCGACCGGCGCGACAAGCAGAAATTGTCGCGCGGCAATGTTGACATCGAAGCCCGGCTGGATCTGCACGGGCATTCCGTGGAACGCGCCCGCATGGCGTTGCTCGGCTTTCTGCAGGCATCGCGCGAGCGTGGTTGCCGCAGTGTGCTGGTCATCACCGGCAAGGGCGCATCCCCGTTTACCAGGCACACATTGCATTCAACGGATGTTTTTTTGGCACCGGAACGCGAAGGCCGCCTGCGCGCGGAGTTTACCCGCTGGATGCGGGAGCGGGAATTTTCATCTCACATAATCGGGTTTCAACCGGCTCATCCACGTCATGGTGGAGGCGGTGCCTTTTACGTCCGCCTGAAGAAAAAAGCCGGTCGCTCATGACGCCGTTCGGGGAAAAAATCCGCGCCTTGCGCAAGGATCGCGGCGTTACAATGAAACAGATGGCACAGGCCATTGGCGTCAGTGCGCCTTACCTGTCGGCACTGGAAAACGGTAAACGCGGATTGCCCAGCTGGTATCTGGTGCAACGCATCATCGCGTATTTCAACATTATCTGGGATGAGGCCGAAGATATCGCCGAGCTTGCACGCCTGTCGCATCCGCGCATGGTCATTGACACATCCGGACTGTCGCCAAGGGCAACCGAACTCGCCAACCGGCTGGCGGACAGCATTTCGCAGCTGTCCGAAAACGACTTGCAACAGCACCTGCGCCTGCTCGATGAGGCCAGGGCAGCGCGCGAGTCGGCTGCAACGGCCAAGCCCCGCAAGACCGACACTCAACCGGTGCTAAAGAATAAACTTTGACAGGTCCGTATCGCGCGCCAGGTCGCCGATGTTCTTTTCAACGAAGGCGCGATCCAGCACCACGGTTTCTCCACCCCGGTCGGTGGCGGTGTAACTTACGTCCTCAAGCACCCGTTCCATGATGGTCTGAAGGCGGCGCGCGCCGATATTTTCTACCGATGCATTCACTTCAGCAGCGATGTCGGCCAAGGCCTCGACCCCGTCATCGGTGACCTCGAGGGTCAGGTTCTCCGTGGCCATCAGTGCAATATACTGCTTCACCAGGCTTGCCTCGGGCTCCACCAGGATGCGCACGAAATCATCACGGTTCAGGGCTTTCAGTTCCACGCGAATCGGCAGCCGGCCCTGCAGTTCCGGCAGCAGGTCAGACGGCTTGGCAACATGAAACGCCCCTGAGGCGATGAACAGGATATGGTCTGTCTTTACCGGCCCGTGCTTGGTGCTGACCGTTGTGCCTTCGATGAGCGGCAACAGGTCCCGCTGCACACCTTCACGACTTACATCGGCACCCTGCCTGTCGGCCCTGGCTGTTACCTTGTCGATTTCGTCCAGGAACACGATGCCATTGTTCTCCACCGCGTCGATGGCCTCATTGACGATCTGTTCCTGGTCGATCAGCTTGTCGGATTCTTCCGGCATCAGGATATCGTGGCTTTCGCGCACGGTCGAACGCCGGGTTTTGGTGCGCCCGCCCAGTGCTTTTCCAAGCATGTCGGACAGGTTGACCATCCCGACAGATGAACCCGGCATGCCGGGAATATCCATTGTCGGCATGCCTGAGCTGTTGTCGGCAACCTCGATTTCGATTTCCTTGTCATCCAGCTCGCCACTGCGCAGTTTCACGCGGAAACTGTCGCGCGTGCTCTTCGAGGCATTCGGACCCACCAGCGCATCCAGCACACGGTTTTCCGCGTTCGCCTGGGCTTTGGCTTCCACGCCCTTGCGGCGCGCGTCGCGGGCCAGGCCGATGCCGACTTCGACAAGGTCGCGGACAATCTGCTCGACATCCCTGCCGACATAACCCACTTCGGTAAACTTGGTTGCCTCCACCTTGATGAACGGAGCATTGGCGAGTTTTGCCAGTCGCCTGGCAATCTCGGTCTTGCCCACACCGGTGGGCCCGATCATCAGGATGTTCTTGGGCATCACTTCGTCGCGCAGGTCGGCGTCTAGCTGCTTGCGGCGCCAGCGATTGCGCAAGGCGATGGCGACCATGCGCTTGGCGTCCTGCTGGCCCACGATGTGCCGGTCAAGCTCCGATACGATCTCGCGTGGAGAGAAGTCTGTCATGGTGATGAAGTGTCCTAGTTGGCCTTGTCGAGTTTCTCGACCGTCACATTGTCATTGGTGAAAACACAGATTTCGGCAGCAATTTTCATTGCCCGCCTGGCGATCTGTTCTGCGTCCATGTCGTTGTCTGCAAGCGCGCGGGCCGCAGCCAGCGCGTAATTGCCGCCGGACCCGATTGCGATAATACCGTTTTCCGGCTCCAGCACATCGCCGGTTCCGGTGAGCACCAGGCTGGTTTCCCGGTCAGCGACGATCATCATGGCTTCGAGCCGGCGCAGATATCGATCCGTGCGCCAGTCCTTGGCCAGTTCCACGCAGGCTCTGGTCAACTGGTTGGGGTATTGTTCAAGCTTGGCCTCAAGCCGCTCAAACAGCGTCATGGCATCAGCCGTTGCACCGGCAAACCCGGCGATGACGTCGCCCTTGCCCAGTGGCCGGACCTTGCGGGCATTGGACTTGATCACGGTGTTGGCCAGTGAGACCTGGCCGTCTCCTGCAATCACCACGGTATTTCCCTTGCGGACGGTGACAATTGTGGTTCCGTGCCAGAGGCTAGCATCGCTGTTATGGGTCATGAATTAACTTTCAATTGCATTGTCTGCTACATAGGGTCAGGACCCTACTTGGGAACTGCCTATGGCCAATAAAAGACCCTGCCAGGTTAATCAACCCATGGCTGGGGCCTTGCGTCCGCGTCGCAGCCTGCTAAAAGTCAGCGCCAACAGGCGCATTATG
>CAYRLR010000122.1:0-1934 GCA_964424975.1 uncultured Anderseniella sp. | reverse complement strand
TTACCATGCGAAAAGCCAGTATAGCACGCAAGACCAACGAGACCGATGTAAACGTCGAGGTTAACCTTGACGGGACCGGTCAACGCACCATTGCAACCGGCATCGGGTTTTTTGATCACATGCTGGATCAGTTGTCGCGCCACTCGCTGATCGACATGACGATCCAGACTGCCGGTGATCTGCACATCGACATGCATCACACGACCGAAGACACCGGGATTGCACTGGGCCAGGCCATATCCCGGGCCCTGGGCGAGCGCCGCGGTATTCGCCGGTATGGCCACAGCTATCTTGCCATGGACGAGGCGCTGACGCGCGCCAGCATTGACGTATCCGGCAGGCCGTTCCTGGTATGGCGTACCGAGTTCAGTGCCGACAAGATTGGCGTCATGGACACTGAGCTATTCCGGGAGTTCTTTCAGGCGTTTGCGCACAATGCCGGTATGACCTTGCACATAGAAACGCTGTACGGCGTCAACAATCACCATATTGCCGAAAGCTGCTTCAAGGCTGTTGCGCGCGCGCTGCGTGATTGTATCGAAATCGACCCGCGCATGCCTGATGTTGTCCCGTCGACCAAGGGCACGCTGGGTGGTGAAGGATGATGTCATGCTGACCTACACCGCACACCGCAAGCCTGACCTGCTTGACCAGGCCAATGATGGCAGCGACATTGTGTTCATCAAGGACGGATTTTCCTGGCCGGGCTTGCTGATACCGTTTTTCTGGATGATATGGCATCGCCTGTGGTTGCCGCTGGCGGTTTATCTGGCTGCTGTTGCCCTGTTGGCGCTGGCCGGCCATGTGGTGTTCTCGCTGCCGGATGGCCTGATGACCAGCCTCGGCCTGCTGCTCAACCTGTTTGTCGGTCTCGAGGGCAACAATTTCCGGCGCCGGGCGCTGGCAAAGCGCGGCTTTGAAGAGATTGCCGATATTGTCGCTGACAACAGCGAAACAGCATCCTACCGGTTTTTTTCCACCCGGCTGTCAGACCAGAACGGATAGACCAGCATGCGGGTTGCCATCATTGATTACGGCTCGGGCAATCTGCGCTCGGCCCAGAAGTCCTTTGAACGCGCTGCGTCGACGCTGGGCCACGCCACCAGCATTGAACTTGTCGACACGCCTGAACAGGTGGCGAGTGCTGACCGTGTCGTGCTGCCGGGTGTCGGTGCCTTTCCCGATTGTTATGACGGCATCCACGCCATTGACGGCATGTGGCAGGCCATTGAAGAACACTGCACCACTAAAGCCCGCCCGTTCCTGGGCATATGCGTCGGCATGCAATTGATGGCGACACGCGGTCTTGAGCACACGGTGACACCGGGGTTCGGCTGGATAAGGGGCGAAGTTGCGCGCATTGATGTCGGTGACAGCAATTTCAAGATTCCGCATATGGGCTGGAACACACTGGACGTGACCCGGTCGCATGCGTTGTTGAACGGCATCGAAACCGGCCCGGACGGTCAGCACGCTTATTTTGTGCATTCCTATCACTTGCGTGCAGACGATGCGAATGACGTGGTGGCAACGGCCCGCTATGGCCAAGCGATCACCGCCATGGTTGCCAGGGACAATATGGCGGGAACCCAGTTCCACCCGGAGAAAAGCCAGGCACTGGGTCTGGCCTTCATTGCCAATTTCCTGACCTGGGCACCTTGAGGAACCCCTGAACCATGATCCTATTTCCCGCGATTGATCTCAAGGACGGCCAGTGTGTCCGCCTGAAACTCGGCGATATGAACCAGGCCACGGTGTTTGCCGATGACCCGGCAGCGCAGGCACGCACGTTCCAGGACCAGGGCTTTGAATACCTGCACCTGGTCGATCTGAACGGCGCGTTTGAGGGCACCTCGGTCAACGGCGATGCGGTTGAAGCGATACTGAAATCTGTCTCCATACCGGTGCAGCTTGGCGGTGGCATCCGGGATCTG
>CAYRLR010000121.1:0-7175 GCA_964424975.1 uncultured Anderseniella sp. | reverse complement strand
GATATGGCCAAGCAGGTTGTATTGATGGCCCGCCCTCGTTCCGCGTCTGTCGGCTTCGTCACCTGTACCTGCCTTGACATGCACTGCCTCGCGCTGTTCCTCGAACCCACGAAAGAATGAGGTCAGCGGAATGGACAGGGCATTGGACAATGCCTGCAGGGTGGTGAGTGACGGCGATGTGACCCCGTTCTCGATTTTCGACAACATGCCGATGGACAGGCCGGTGGTCTTGGCAAGGTCGGCAACCGTTATGTTATGCTGGCGGCGAAATGCCCGAACTTCCCGGCCAATGGCAACTTCGAGCACTTTTTCCCGCGGCTCGCTGGTCTTGTGCGGGTCTTGAGAAAACACAGGCTTTGTTTTGCTCGGTCCACTGGCAGGCTGTTCAAGTGTTTCACTCATGGCGTCCGGGTCTTCCGTCATGCATCGCTACTGCTGGATGTTCGATGATAAGAAAATTCGTCATTTCACTGAACTCATATAAGCGAGTTGCCGGAAAAATCAAAACACCGCTGTATTCGCGGCCCGTCGGGGCAGGCGCGCGCGGTTTGTTTTTTATGATCTAGTGAAAGTTCCGGCCCTTTGGAAGCACCTGCCGGACGATCCTTGTTTTTGCGAGTTGCTCGTCATCGGCACCGGGGTCTGAGACACCTTGAGCGAACCGGGCGGTTCGCGATGCCGGTTTGAGCTTGTCTTGAATGCTCTGCTGCGGCCGGCGCACCTCGTCGGCATTTGCAAGTCCTCCCATCTGGTCTGCCAGGATGGAGATGTCTGCCAGCAGAAGCGTCAAATCCTCCAGATGGTGTGCGACCACATGAATGACCCCGTCTTGTTTCTGCAATCTGCCGCGCACGCCGATGCACCGGCTGCCCAGTATGACCATGCGGTATTTCTCAAATGCCTTCGGCCATACAATGATGTTGGCCACCCCGGTTTCATCCTCGATAGTTGCAAAGATGACACCCTTGGCAGAGCCGGGCCGTTGGCGCACCAGCACAAGACCTGCAACCTTGACCATGCGGTCGCCGGGTGTTGTCTGCAGCGCTTCGCTTTTCACATAGCGGTCTTTTACAAGACGGTGCCGCAGGAATGACAGGGGATGTGCTTTCAGGGAGTAGGACAGCGATTGGTAATCGTTGATGACATGCTCTCCCAACGGCATCGGGGGCAGGTCAACATCCGGCTCACGCTGCAGGTCACGTGCATCTGCTGCTGCAAACAGGGGCAGGCGTTCGGTGCTGCTCAGGGGATCAAGCGCTTTCACAGCCCACAGCGCATCGCGCCGGTTCAGCCCGATGGAGCGAAAGCAATCGGCATCTGCAAGCTTTTCGATGACCCGGCGTGTCAGCCCTGAACGCATCCACAGGTCACGTACGCTGTCATAGCCGTTTGCGCGTTTCTCGACCAGCAATCGTGCATCTTCCTCACCAAGTCCCTTGACCTGTTGCAGCCCCAGCCGCACCGCGTGCGTGTTTTTCTGGATGGCCTCCAGTTGCCGGTGCTGCCGCGAAACCGGCAGCCTTTCGGCATCCGGTTCCAGCGTCGACAGCCAGGCTGAATGGTTGATGTCAACATCGCGCATTTCCACTCCGTGTTCGCGTGCATCGCGGATCAGTTGAGCCGGTGCATAAAACCCCATGGGTTGCGAATTCAGGATGGCGGCACAGAACACGTCGGGATAATGACACTTCAGCCAGCACGATACATACACCAGCAGCGCAAAGCTGGCAGCATGGCTTTCTGGAAACCCATACTCGCCAAAGCCTTCAATCTGCTTGAAGCAATGCTCTGAAAACTCGCGGTCATAGCCGTTTGACACCATGCCCTCGACCATCTTCTGCTGGAATGAATTGATGGTGCCGACGCGCCTGAATGTTGCCATGGCACGGCGCAGCTTGTCAGCTTCACCGGGCGAGAATTTCGCCGCCACAATGGCAATATTCATGGCCTGTTCCTGAAACAGCGGCACACCCAGCGTCTTGCCCAGTACGTCCCTCAGTTCTTCCTTTGGAAAGCTGACATCCTCCTTGCCCTGGCGCCGGCGCAGATAGGGATGCACCATGTCACCCTGAATGGGCCCCGGGCGTACGATGGCAACCTCGATAACCAGGTCGTAATAGCAACGCGGCTTCAGGCGCGGCAGCATGGACATCTGTGCCCGGCTTTCGATCTGGAATACGCCGATCGTGTCTGCCCGGCAGATCATGTCATAGGTTGCGGTGTCTTCGCCCGGTAACGAGGACAGGGTTTCGGTGCGTCCGTAACGGGTCTGCAAAAAGCTGAATGCCTTGCGGATGCAGGTCAGCATGCCCAATGCCAGCACGTCGATTTTCAGCATGCCGAGGCTTTCCAGGTCATCCTTGTCCCACTCAACAATGGTGCGGTCCTGCATGGCGGCATTTTCGATGGGAATGAGAGATGACAGCCGGTCACGCGAGATGACGAAACCGCCGACATGTTGTGACAAATGCCGTGGAAAGCCGATGATCTGGGAGGCAAGGTCCAGCATTTGCCTCAGATGCTTGTCGGTGAGATCAAGCCCGGCACGCCTGGCGTCGTCGGGATCGATCTCGCGGGAATAACTGCCCCACTTGGTGGCGGAAATGGCGGTAATGACATCATCCGACAAACCGAACACCTTGCCAACTTCGCGCAGCGCCGAGCGCGACCGGTAGGTAATGACGGTGGCGGCAAGCCCGGCCTTGTCGCGCCCGTACTTGGCATAGATATACTGGATAACTTCTTCGCGTCGCTCATGCTCGAAATCCACGTCGATATCCGGCGGTTCATTGCGCTCTTCCGAGATGAAGCGTTCAAACAGCAGGTTGACCTTGCCGGGGTCCACTTCGGTGATGCCAAGACAATAACAGATGCAGGAATTGGCAGCTGATCCGCGGCCCTGGCACAAAATGCCTTGCGAGCGGGCAAAGCGCACGATGTCATAAACGGTGAGAAAGTAGGGTGCGTATTCGAGCTTTGCAATCAGCCGGGTTTCATGAGCGACGGCGGCGATGACTTTTTGCGGCGCGCCGTCCGGATACCGCTGCTGCAGGCCAGTTGCGGTCAGTCTTTCAAGTGCTTCCTGCGAGGCCAGCGGCTGGTTGCCAAGCTCTTCGAACACCGGATCTTCCGGATATTGATGCCGCAACTCGTCAAGCGAGAACTCGATTTGTGCAAACAGATGAGCGGTTTGCTCGACGGCATTTTCATGACCCTTGAACAAGCGCAGCATTTCTTCCGGCCGGCGCAAGTGCCGTTCGGCATTGGGTTCAAGTCGCGTGCCGATGGAATGCAGGGTTTCGTGCTCGCGAATGCAGGTCAGCACGTCCTGCAGCGGCCGGCGAACCGGGTGGTGATACAGCACATCGCCAATGGCTATGAGCGGTGCTCCATGCCTGGCTGCAAGCTTTGCAAGCACGGACAATCTGCGTTGATCACCACTATTGTGATTGCGCATGGCTGCTACATGCACATGGCCGGGAAAAGCGGTGCCTAATTGTTCAAGACAGGTTTGCAGCGTCTCGTCTGCATGGTGTGGCACCAGTGCCATCAGCAAGCCGCCGCCATGAGCCAGCAGGTCTTTCAGGTACAGTTCACAGCCACCCTTGGTCGTGCGCCGTTTGCCAAGCGTGAGAAGTTCGCAAAGCTGTCCCCAGGCCAGGCGGGTTCTCGGCCAGACCAGGATGTCCGGTGTGGTGTCGGCAAACACCAGCCGGCAGCCCGGTGCGTAGGCCAGCTTCGTCTCCTTTGCAGCCATGTGCGCACGCACGACACCCGCCACGGAATTGCGGTCGGTGATTGCCAACCCGCTGAGCCCCAGCCGGCTTGCCTGTACAACCAGTTCTTCAGGGTGAGAGGCACCACGCAGGAAAGAGAAATTGCTGCTGCAGGCCAGTTCATAATACCGGGTCATGCGAACAGCCCGTGCATATACCAGTCCGGCCTTGTGGTTTCGCGATCATAAAGCCCGTATCGGAACAGCCAGAAACGGTAGCCTTGCGTGTCCTCGACGCGAAAATAATCCCGGCTCAGACTGGCGCGTCCGTCACGCCACCATTCGCAGGCAATCCGCTCCGGGCCTTCCGAGCGGGCAATTTCATAAACCACCTTGCGCCAGCGGAACCTGCTCGGCGGGCTGTCGGGTACTTGTGCAATTGCATCTATGGGTTCCGGTCTTTCCAGCAGGACCAGGGGCCGCGTTGGCGCACGGCTGGGGCGGGGCAGCGCAACCTGGTCCGGATCGGTCTTCCCGTCGCGTCCTGAAACCGGCACAAGGGCAAACCGGCGCTCCGGAATATGAGTGTCAGCGAAGGAAAACTGCAAAACCCGGTTCGTACCAAGCCGGGCTCCCAGCCGGTCGATGAGAGCTGCGTACCGCTCGCCGGTATCCTTGCGCTCAACCAGATCATGCTGGTCGCCATTGAACGGGTCTGCCTGCAGAATATTGAGCCGCACGATGTCGAACCCGAAGCCCGCATCCAGATCGCTATGCAGCCTGCCCAGGCGCTCGTGAAACAGGCC
The DNA here is from genome assembly GCA_964424975.1 of uncultured Anderseniella sp. Taxonomy (GTDB): domain Bacteria; phylum Pseudomonadota; class Alphaproteobacteria; order Rhizobiales; family Aestuariivirgaceae; genus Anderseniella. The sequence continues at coordinate 2,654 of CAYRLR010000121.1, read as the reverse complement.
GGCAATACGGTCTGGATCCCGCAACGGGTTGGCGGCATGAACGCCAAGTGACTGGACTTCTCCGTCAACCCGGAACAGTTTCACCTCGCATGTCCTGACGCCGAGGTCCCGGCGCTCCAGCAGCGCGATGATGTTGCCGGCCAGAATGCCAATGCAGCGTTTGATATCGTCTTCATGCACAATCGGTTCAGCAAAGCGTTTTTCCGATGCCAGCTCGGCAACCGGCATGAGCGGTGAAATGATCTCGTCCTGACGGCCCGATGCCTGGTCGAGCCTGTCGAGCAAATGCCTGCCGAAACGCGCCGTCAAGGGTGCGCGCGGCAGGTCCGCAATGCAGCCAATGGTCTTGAACCCGACCCGGCCCAGGCTCGCCACAACAGAAGTGTCAAGACGCAGTGCTGCCAGCGGCAGGCTGCTTATGGCCTGTATGTGCTGATCGCGCGCGATAATGCGCCCGGTGCCATGGCGCGCCATGGCCCATGCCGCACCTGCTGTGTCTGCAAGACAGACGCGAACGGTAAACCCCTGTGCGGTAATCCGCGTTTCGACATCGGCAACGAAGCTTGCCTCTCCGCCAAACAGATGCGTGCACCCGGTCACGTCCATGAACAGGGCGTCTTCACCATCCAGTGCAACCAGTGGCGTGTAGCGTTCGCACCATGCCGCGAGCGAGCCAAGCAGGCTGCGCTCTGCGGCCCGGTCTCTCGTGTGACATTCAAGGTCAGGCACAAGAGCGCGTGCATCGCTTAAGGCTTGTCCCCTGAATATACTGAAACGCGCTGCGTATGCCTCATGCGCCACGATACGCACGGCATTGTTTTCCATGTCCGTAACGGCAAGCGGCGGGCTGTCAGCACGCGCGTTCAAAATCCACGACTTGCCCCACTTCAGCCGGGCTATCCGGTCTGTCGGCAGATGCGTGAATGCGACGGACACGATGCGCTGTTTGAGCTTTCGGTGTGCCATCCTCAAAGGTCCGGTTTTCCGGGTTCCATGATAAAGTCCATTGTCCTGTTCGACCGTGGCGGTTGCGCTCGAGTGTCTGCACATGACGCGCCTGCCCGGGGCCGGGTTCGAAGTCGGGATCAGGCCCTGAAGGCATGATTTCCACATGCCAGCGGGTGGCAGTGGCGCTGGCTTCCTGGTCTCCGCTTTGCCGCAGCACACAGACCAGCACACCGCTTTCGCGTGCCCGCAGCATCAGCCGGCGCGTGGCGGTCATGTCAAAGTGCTTCGGATTGCCTTTGACCTGAAAAATGACCGCTGAAAGATCACTGCATTTGGCAGCCTGGTCAGCCGACCACAAGGCATCGCGCAGGGTGATCGGGCGTGCAAAAACCATCATTTTCGGATCGATGCCGTGTTCGCTCAGCCCGTCCGGAAACGGCAGGCCGGAATCAACCGATGCTGCCGGATCGATCACCCAGAAAATCCTGCGGGCATCAGGCTTGCCGAATTGTGCAGCCAGTCCCAGGGCAAAGCCGGCAGCGCAGGCGAAATCGCGCGCCAGACTGCACCGCACCTCATGCAGCGCATTTGTCCAGATGCCGCCATTCAGATGCCGGTCCAGATCCGGGATGCCAAATGACACACCGGTCTGCCGGTCGTTGTCTCCGGGGCCGGGTGAGGGGCCTTGAGACTGATTGGTTGCAGGTTTTGCAGTGCCGATAGACGCAATCGCGGTCATCTGCCTTGATCCTTTGAAAACTACGATGTTCTGTATTTGTTCCAATAAAGCCAAACCCCATGAACGAGTCAAGAGGGCAGCCTGTGTCTTGTGAAACACGCGGGCGGGCCACAGTGCAAAAGGGGAAATCAAGGCAGGCCTGATTACCAGGCTGCATCCGGCTGCCGGTTGCTGCTCTTGAATTTGACCTGGTTAACGTTACGCTATCTGCCGTGCCCGTTGAGATGAGAGGTTGCGTGCCTCTTATCTTCTTGCCTGTTATTTTTCACGAACAGGAAGGTTGAAATCAGTCAGACGAATATGGGGGTAATGACTGATTGAAGCTGACCTTACAAGGAGAGCTTTCAGTGCCAAAGACCACCTGCAAATCATTCTGGATCGCCGGAGCCACAGCTTTAGTGCTGTTGATGGGCCAGACCGTAAGTGCAACCGAGAACAAGAACGTCATGTTCGTGCTTGATGCATCAAACTCCATGTGGGGCCAGATCGACGGAAAGGCCAAAATCGAAATCGCAAAGTCTGTTCTGCAAGACCTCGCCGCCAGGATGCCGGAAGGTGCGAAGATGGGACTGGTGGCCTATGGGCATCGCTTCGATAGGAAGTTGAAAGAATGTGACGATATGGAGTTGATGAATCCCATCGGCCATTTCAATGCAGCAGAAGCGGCAAACGCCTTCAGTTTTATCACACCAAAAGGTCAGACCCCGATAGCCAGGACGCTGAATGAGACTGCCAACTGGCTGCAGGAACAGAAGGGGCAAGACAATACCGTTGTTCTCATCTCGGATGGGCTGGAGAGTTGTGATGAAGATCCATGTGCAGCGGCCAAGGCTCTAAACGATGCGGGTGTGACGACCAGCATTCATGTTGTTGGTTTTGATCTGTCAGCACAACAGCGCGCCAAGCTGGAATGCATTGCAAACAACGGCAATGGCAAAATGTTCGCTGCCAATGATGCATCGAGTCT
>CAYRLR010000120.1:0-7194 GCA_964424975.1 uncultured Anderseniella sp. | reverse complement strand
CATCCTGACGGTGGAAGAGTCGCAGGGATCGGTGCAAAACGTCAAGGAAGCCGCATCGCGGACCGGCAATTACGTTTTCACCACACCACCTGTGCTGGTCAAGCTGGCGATGGGCGGCAAGAAGATGTTTGAGCCCAAGAACGCCAAGTTCGACGAGATCAGGGGCCTGTTTCCGATCCCGTCGCTGACCATGCATTTCGTGGTGAGGCAGGATTCCGGCGTGACGGACTTTGCCGGCCTTGACGGCAAGACCTTCCTGATCGGCAAGGGCAGTTTCGGAGCCCGCGAAGCGGCGAAGTATATCGATCTGTTCGGCCTAGAAGGCAAGGTCAAGCTCGCCGAGGTTGAACTGTCGTCCGCAGTGTCAGCGCTGAAGAACAAGCAGATCGACGGCTTCGCCACGGCAGGGTCCTACCCGGCACCCAATGTGCTTGAAGCTGCCGCGTCCACACCGGTCAATGTGCTGTCGCTGAGCGATGACCAGCTTGCCATGACCAAGCGGGACAGGCTGACCATTCCGGCCGGCACCTATGCAGGTGTTGACACCGACGTCACCACCACCACGCTGCCGGTGATGGCCTACACGACCACGGCGATGGATGATGCAACCGCCTATGAACTGACCAGGACCTATTGGGAAGGCAAGGCCGGCATGGGTGAAACCGCGAAGTGGTGGAATGGCGTTACGCCGGAGTATCTGACGGCAATGGCCGGCAAACTGCATCCCGGCGCGCTGAAATACTACGATGAAAAGTCCATAAAAGTGCCCGATACGCTTCGCTGAAGCATCCTGCCTGCAAGTTAGGTTGTCATGCAAAAACCAGTTGTTGTCCCGGCGATACGCCCTGTGTGGCTGTTGCTCGGGGCAGCATCCATCGCGTTTCATCTATGGCTGATCTTTTCCGGGCTGGTGCCGAACCTAGTGTCGCGTCCGTTGCACATGGCGTTGGCCGTGCCATGGATCATGCTGGTCGCCGGCCGGGGCCGCGTCGAGACGCTTGTCGGATGGGGCCTGGGCCTGGGGGCCATCGCGGTCTGTTTCTGGATCGCGCTGACTGAAGCTTCGTTGTCGGACCAGTATGGTTCGCTGAGCGGGCGCGGGCAACTGGCGGCCAGTATTGTGGTCATCATCTGCGTGCTGGAAATGGCCCGGCGGGCCATCGGCTGGCCGCTGCCGTGCGTGGCAGCCATCGCCCTGCTGTACGGCCTTTATGGCAATCATGTACCCGGCGAGCTTGGACATCCGGGCCTGCCGCTGGACAGCTTCCTCGGCACGCTGGTGATCGCCGAGGGTGGCCTTTGGGGACAGCTTACCGGCGTGTCGGTTTCCGTGGTTGCGGTGTTTGTCATTTTCGGTGCGGTGTTGAATGCCGGTGAGGCAGGCCAGGGGTTCATGAACCTGGCGCTGGCCAGTGCGGGCCGGCTCAAGGCGGGTGCGGCCAAGGTCTCCGTGCTGGCATCGGCCCTGTTCGGCTCTATTTCAGGCTCGGCGTCCGCCAATGTCGCCTCGACCGGGTCTTTCACCCTGCCGGCCATGCGCAGGCTCGGCTATCCGCCGGCCTTTGCCGGGGCGGTGGAAGCGGTCGCGTCCAGCGGCGGACAGATCATGCCGCCCCTGATGGGCGCCGGCGCCTTCGTCATGGTCGAGCTTACATCCACACCTTATACCGCCATCATGGCGGCCGCGATCCTGCCTGCGGTGTTGTTCTTCTGTGCCGTTTGGTTCGGCGTCGACGGATTTGCCAACCGGTATGACCTGAAAGGCATGGGGGATGAAGCGCGTATTCCAGCCAAGACACTGCTGATCACCGGCGGGTTTTTCCTGGTGCCGTTTGCTGTCCTGATGGAACGCCTGTTCCACGGTGGTTACACGGCCCAGTTTGCCGCTGCCCTGGCAATCCTGTGTGCCGCCGTCCTGCTGCTGTTCACCGGCCAGGGCATTGCCCGGCGGGAGCTGGTTGTCGAACGGTTCTCGACAGCCATCGAGACCAGTGGTCGCCAGATTGCCCTGATCGCGTCCATCATACTGTGTGCCAGCCTGATTGTCGGGGTGCTCGGGCAAACCGGGCTGGGTGTCAAGATCACGTCGCTGATTGTCGAACTGTCGGGTGGCTGGCTGCCGGCAGCCCTGCTGCTGACAGCGCTGGCCTGCCTGATCCTCGGCATGGAAGTGCCGACCACCGCAGCCTACGTGATCTGCATTTCCGTGGCCGGACCTGCGCTGCAGCAACTGGGTGTACCGCTGCTGGCGGCGCACCTGTTCGTGTTCTGGTATGCGCTGCTGTCGACCATCACCCCGCCGGTATGCGGGACGGTGTTCATCGCCGCCGGGATGGCGGGCGCACCCTGGCTGAGAGTTGCCGGCCACGCCATGGTGCTGGGCGTGGGGCTTTACCTGATCCCGCTTGCAATGGTGGCCGACATAGCGCTGATCGAGCCATCCGAGCATCTGTTGCCGGCTTTGCTGGCGTTCTGCCGGATTGCCTTTGCGCTGTACCTGATCAGCAAGGGTCTGATTGTGCGTAAACTGCCGATTGCAGGCAGAGCCGCACTTTGCCTGGCCGGCCTGGCGATCATGTTCGCGCCGGCGTTGTTCTGATGCCTTTGATGGCGTTTGGGCAACGACCAGATTTATGGTTACTAAAGTGTAAACAGCTTGCCAAACTGGGGCAGCTTGTCGGCAACGCCGGCCAGTCGTGCGGTGTGCCAGGCCATGGCATGGTTGCTGGAGGTAATCGGCACGCCGGTTTCGCGTTCGATATCGGCGGCAGCTTCAACCAGCCTGACCGAAGTGCAGGACACAAACACCGCATCAACGTCTGCCTCGTTCAGCAACCGCTGTACGCCTTGGCGAATGGATGCCGGTGAAATGCTGGCAACCACTGCGTCGGACTCTTCATTGAACGAGCCGAAAACCGGAACGTTGAAGCCGCGCGCGCGGATATAGTCAGCCACAATCCGGTTCACGTCGGCGCGATACGGCGTCAGGACACCGATTTTTTTAGCCTTGAACGCATTGAAGGCTGCAAATGCAGCGGTGATCGGCGTGGTGCAGGCAACGCCGGGGCGGGCTTCGCGGATACGCTGGAAGACTTTTTCCTCGCCAATTGCCATCGACGCAGAGGTGCAGCCATAGGCGATAACATCCATCGTGGCACCGGGCAGAAACACATCGGTACTGTCGCGAATGCGCGGTTCCATTGCCCGGAGCGTCTCGGGCGTTATCTGGTTGTCGTTGAAAATACGGCTCTGATACAGTGCCAATCCGGGCAACTGGGCGAATATGCGGCGCCATTCGTGCTCGATCGTATAATCACTGGCGAGCACGATCAGGCCGACGCGCCCGCGCGCGGCGATGCCGTTGTCGGTCTCGAAAGGCAAATTCTCGATCAGCTTCATGGACTGGACCGAGCTATCGTCTGCAACCTTTGCATCCATGGCATTAACTCCTGCGCCTGACTGGCTTCAGATTACCATATACCGGCAAATATTCCATCGTTAGGTGCAACTGAACCGGTGCTGCGCCCATGCGCCGCTTGAAATTACAGGTCAACCCGTGCCAATAAACATCCCGACACGCTATTTATCCAATTTCAGGAGTTGAGCCCATGGCCTATTCGGCCGTTCACCCGCGCCGCACATCTGTTGGTGTGAAGGTTGGCGAGAAGATCCAGATCGGTGGCGGTGCCCCGGTTGTCGTGCAATCCATGACCAACACCGACACGGCGGACATCGAAGGCACTGCACAACAGGTTGCAGCACTTGCCCGTGCAGGGTCGGAACTGGTGCGCATCACGGTGGACAAGGAATCAGCGGCCAAGGCCGTTCCGCACATCCGCGACCGTCTGGATCAGATGGGTATCGATACGCCGCTGATCGGCGACTTCCACTATATCGGCCACACACTGCTGCGCGATCATCCCGCCTGTGCCGAAGCGCTTGGCAAATACCGCATCAATCCGGGCAATGTCGGCTTCAAGGAAAAGCAGGATCGCAATTATTCGATGATGATCGAGCGCGCCATCGAGTTCAACAAGCCGGTGCGTATCGGTGTGAACTGGGGGTCGCTGGACCAGGCCATGCTGGCAAAGTACATGGACGAGAATGCCAAGCTGGACGAACCCAGGGACGTGCGTCTCGTGATGCACGACACGATGGTTGAATCAGGTCTGCAGTCTGCCGCGCGCGCGCAGGAGATCGGCCTGCCACAGGATAAAATCGTCATCTCGGTCAAGGTATCCGAAGTCCAGGATCTGATTGCCTGTTATCGCCAGATTTCGGAACGCAGCGACTATGCACTGCACCTGGGTCTTACCGAAGCCGGCATGGGGTCCAAGGGCATTGTGGCGTCTGCTGCCGGTCTTGGCGTGCTGCTGCAGGAAGGTATCGGCGACACGATCCGCATTTCGCTGACGCCCGATCCCGGTGGCGATCGCTCAAACGAGGTTATTGTCGCGCAGGAAATCCTGCAGACAATGGGCATCCGCAATTTTACACCGATGGTTATCGCGTGCCCGGGCTGCGGGCGTACCACGTCCACGGTATTCCAGCACCTGGCGCAGGATATCCAGGGCTATCTGCGTGCCCAGCAGCCGGCTTGGAAGAAGGCCTATCCCGGCTTTGAAGAGCTTCAGGTCGCCGTCATGGGCTGCATCGTCAACGGACCGGGTGAATCCAAGCATGCCCATATCGGCATTTCACTTCCCGGTACGGGTGAAGTACCGGCAGCGCCTGTCTTTATCGACGGCAAGAAAGTCAAAACCCTGCGTGGCGACGACATCGGCGACCAGTTCAAGCAGATCGTTGATGATTATGTCGTCAACAAGTGGGGCGGGGATGCCAACCAGGCAGCGGAGTGAGTTTCACGTGCCTGTACTGAACGCGAGACCCTGAAATGGGGTCTTCCAAATGCGTTGAACGGGATGAGTGCGAAGCCAATGTGTTCGCTATGCTCACCCCGTTCTAGCTCCAGCCGTCCCGGAACTACTCGATGGTCTGATGGATTCCCGGCTGCCTAGTAGGCGCCGTATTCGCGCAGGCAGGCGTAATATCTTGCCCACATGTGATCCTTGCGGTCGAGGCTGTGTGCGCCCAGTGCACGCATCTTGTAATACTGGCAGTATTCGTAGGCGTAACTCTTGTTGCCGGCGTTTGCTGTCTGGGTGCCAACGGTGGCGAAACCGGCTGCGATGATGGCTGCGATGAGGAGTGACTTCACTGGTCTGTTCCTTCGTTCTTGTTCTCTGGTTGTGTCCTTTGGCGGGCTCGATGTGCCCCTTCGTTGAAAATCACACTCGCACATGGCCGATCAAGGCGATGTGCAGAATCTCACATGACGAATTTGTGGAGCGTTAGCGGCTTGAATGTAATCGTTTGACGGTGGTCGCAACAGGACGCAGCGACACCTTGTACCAAACGTGGCAGCACTTGCCCGGCACGCCGGACAGGTACTGCTCTACAAAAATCGCGCAACTACAGGCTCGGGCATGTAACGTGCTCTGTATCAGATTGTTGTTGCATCGTGTTCATTGATGATTCCGGTTGCGGCGCTTCCTGTTGCGATGACGTCGCGAGCGTTTTCTGGCTTTGCGTGAGTGCCGCAACACAGGTCGCGCTTTCTTCACGCACGCAAAGCGATGTTTGCCCAGTTTCTTGAGCACACGCCTTGAGGCGCACGTGCATTTGCCGTGGCGGACCCTGCCGCGCCGGCAACTGATCGTTTCAGCGTTCTGGCGCTTCACACACGCGAAGCTCTTCCTCCCCAGTTTTTTCAGCTCACGTCTTGAGCCGCACAAGCATTTGCCGTTGCGCACCTTGCCGCGCTTGCAGGATATGGACGTGACAGCAGCTGGTGGCGTCTGAGTTGAATTGAATCCGCCGACCGGTTCCGACACGGGATTGATACAGACAAACTTCCGGCCTTTGACCACATGCAACCGTCGTTTACCGGGAGAGATGGATTTCAGTGCACAATTGACGTGTGATTTGCCGTTGGTGCCCTTTGGTATGCTGAGCGTTTCCACTGCTGGAGCGACGTACCTGCCATTCACCTTTGTTGAGGCGGCGAGCCCTGTGTATGTGCCTGTTGTGCACGCCAGCGCATAGCGCACACCCACATTGCTTCCATGTTCAAAATTGATCACGGCCCTGACCCTGCGCGGACAGCGTTTTCTGTTGGCTCGATCAACAAACTGGAAGTCGCCGGAAAGCTTCCGCGCCGGTGGTGGCGGTTCGACAGGATCGGGCTGGACGGCAACATCACTGGATCCTGCATCACTGCCGCACCTGAAACGTTGCACGGCAAATACAGCTGTCCTGGCTGCGAAGTCTTGCGCCCGGGCACTGCATTTCAGCGTTGTCGATTTCTTGATATCGACGGTCATGGTCCGCGTGGCGATGAATTTGCCGCCCTGCTTGGCGGCGTTGATGATGCCGGTTTGCTCGCTGCCGTCATTACACCTCAGGAAGTCCCTGATGCCGCCTTGCTGGCTGGTCTCATAGGTCGCACGCACGAATGCCTTTTTCGGGCATTTCCTGTCATCAAGCTTCAGTATGTCCAGCTTCGACGACAGCACATCCATGCACGTGACCTTGAGCCTGGTCCGGATGTAGATTGTGTTTGTGTCATCTCTGGCGCGCGCCCTCATATCGGTATCAACGGCACCCAATCTGAGCACTCGCTGCACCACCGCGATGTACTTGTCGCCGTCGTGCTGTTCGGCGCGAATGCGACCGCCTACCGCAGGGATGGTATTCGGATTGTCTCCCGGTCCCTGTCTGATTTGATACCGGACACTACCAGGGCGGCTGGTGAAAAATTTTGCTGTTTCCCAAACCCTCTTGGGGCAAATCGCATCAGCAATCTGGACATATTCCAGCGTTGCTGACAGGACTTTGAAAGGCGGGCAAGTGACGCTTACCCTCTTGATCGCACTGTCCTTGCCGTTCCGGACGATGATGGCGAAGCCATGCCGTCCGGGATCGAGCGCAAAATCGGTACTGTATGAAGCGGTATACTGGTTTCCAAGTCCGAACGGAGTGACCCTGATCCTGTCTGTCAGATCGGTGGGGCGTAAATTTCCATTATTGCCGCCGGCACCAAAATATTGCTGAATTCTGAAACTGATCGGGTCCTGTCGCGTTGATCGAAAGCTGACCTTGACAGTGGCCTTTTTGGGGCACTGTTCGGTGTTT
>CAYRLR010000119.1:0-7214 GCA_964424975.1 uncultured Anderseniella sp. | reverse complement strand
AACGGCACGTCATGGCTGCGCACTTCCAGCACGGCCCGGGAGCCTTCGCCGTCGCCTGACACGTCACCGAAACCGGGATCGAAAAAGCCTGCATAGTGCACGCGAAATTCGCCGACCAGCGGGTTGAACGGCACCATTTCAGCCGCATGTGTCGGCGGCACCCGCACGGCTTCCTTTGATGCCAGGATATAGAACTGGTCCGGGTCGAGGATCAGCGAACCGCGCTGCCAGATCGGATCCCAGTAATCGAGAACCTCGAGACCCGCCTTGAGGTCCACATCCACCAGACCGGAATAGCGCTTGGCGCGGAAACCGACCGGCAGGTTGTCACCGAAGCTCGACAGGTCGATGCTCAGGGCGATGCCGTTGTCGATGGAGACATCGCCTGAAGTGACCAGCGGCTTTTGATTGTGCAATTCATGGATCAGGGCGTCACTGGGCGCCACATTGCCAGCGCGAAATCGGATCTGTGACAGGCGTGAACCGGTTCGAACCAGGATCGGGAAAGTCCGGGGCGATATTTCAGCATAGAGCGGGCCGCTGTAACCAGCCGGCACCTGGTCGAATTCAGCCGCATTGTCAGCGATAACGCGGGTGAAGATATCGAGCCTGCCGGTCGAGCTTTTCGGATTGGCTGCTGCAGACATGGTGTCATCGAGCGCCAGTGCCTCGAGCAACGGCACGATGTACACGCAACCGACTTCCAGAACGGCGCTGTCGGTCAAATCGATCTTGTGCAAGGCAAGCTGGTCGAGCCGGTCGGCAACAGTATGGCGCGGGCCGGGCATGAAAGACGCGCGCACCCGCCAGGCCACCTCTCCCAGTCGCAGATCCAGGCTGGCCGGCTGCACCTGATCCACATCAAGCGGAGTTTCAGCAATAATGTGGCCGGTCTCGACCATCTGGCGAATAATATGGGCAGGCGCGATGCCATTTGCAGCTTGAGAGGTCATCTGTATTGCTTTCTGATGCGTTTCAGTTGACAGAGTTAGCATATCGGCTATCCGGTGTCGGCTGTAACGATCACTTGATAGCTGCAGACGTGTGATTTTCGTGGATAAACCGGCAAGGCAAGACGTCTGGTTCACCCTACCACGGCATCGCCAACGGCACACAAGCAAGGCAACGGCAAGCGAATCATGGACATTTATCAGGCAGTTACCCACGACATAGAAGTATCCGTCCTGCCACAATACCTGGACGAGCGCTCCGACCCAGACGAGAACTACTATGTCTGGGCCTATACGGTGTCGATCGAGAACAAGGGAACCAGGACAGTAACCCTGCGCACCCGGCATTGGGAAATCATCGATGCGAACGGCCAGCGCCAGGATGTCGACGGTGAAGGCGTCATAGGCAAGCAACCGACCCTTGGACCCGGCGAGCGATTTGAGTACACCTCCGGCTGCCCGCTTGCCACGCCCAGCGGTTTCATGGCCGGTTTCTACACCATGGAAGGGGCCAATGGAGAGATGCTGCAGGTCAACGTGCCGGCCTTTTCGCTGGACTCGCCGGACGCTCAACTTACCATCAACTGACCCGCAACGAGCATTCCGGAGACCGGCGCCTTGAGCAACCAGCACCCCCTGTCGACAGCGCAATTGCTGGGGCACCTGATCGGCTTTGACACCACGTCGTGCAACTCGAATTTTGCGCTGATCGAATTTGCCGAGGCGTTCCTGCGCGAGCAGGGCATTGCAACGATGCGGGCAGATTACGCCCCCGGCAAGACCAACCTTGTCGCCACTATCGGGCCTGCCGTTGATGGCGGCGTGGTGCTGTCCGGCCACACCGATACGGTGCCGGTGACAGGCCAGGCCTGGGCAACGGACCCATTCAGCATGACGGACATCAACGGCGACCTGTTTGGGCGCGGCACCTGCGACATGAAGGGATTCCTGGCCTGTTGCCTGGCCGCAGTGCCGCACCTGAAGGCGCGCAATCTGGCCCGCCCGGTTCACCTGGTGTTTTCATGTGATGAAGAAGTCAGTTGCGAAGGCGTGATCCCGGCGATCAGGCGGTTTGGCCAAGACATGCCGAAACCGGCGATATGCGTTGTCGGCGAGCCGACCATGATGGACGTCGTGACCGGCCAGAAGGCGTGCCAGGCTTTCGTGACGACCGTCACCGGCGTTGAAGCCCACTCCAGCAAACCGGACATGGGCTGGAGCGCCCTCAGCGAGGCCGTGCTCATGGTCAACGAGCTCACTGCCATTGCGCAGGAAATGCGTGAAAAGGTGCACCCGGATTGTGAGTTCGACCCGGCGTTCACCACCGTGCATGTGGGCGCCATCCATGCCGGCACCACGGTCAACATCGTGCCCAACCAGGCGACAGTATCGTGGGAGGCGCGTTTGCTGCCGGATCAGGACGAAAACGAGATTCGCGACCGGGTGGCAGACTTTGCCCGCCGCCGCAACGACATCATCCGTGCAAAATTTCCCGATGCCGGGATCGAGACCGACAATTATGTCAATGTACCGGGGCTGGAACCGGAACCGGATGGCGCGGCAAGGTCGCTTGCCATGCGGCTGACCGGATCGAACCGCACTAGCGTTGTGTCCTACGGAACCGAAGCCGGCCATTTTCAGGCAGCGGGCATTTCGACGGTCATCTGCGGGCCGGGCTCGATTGACCAGGCGCACAGGCCGGACGAGTATGTGGCCGCCAGCCAGCTTGCCGAGTGTGACCGGTTTCTCGTCCGGCTGGGCGAAGATCTCAGCGCTGGCTGAGAACATGGCCTATGTGCCGGATTGCAGCTCTTCCGGCTTCAATATCTCGTCTGCATCGAAGTGATAGCTGGCCGAGCAGAACTCGCATTTGACATCGATGCTGCCGTCCTCGGCCATGTGCGCCTTGTCGTCAGCGGGCATGCTGGCAAGAATACCCTTCAGCCGGTCTGCCGAACAGGAACAATAGCGTTTGAGTTGCAGTTCCGGATAAACGGTGACGCCATCTTCATGGAACAACCGGTACAGCACGCGTTCAGATGACAGAAGCGGATCAATCAGTTCATGATCCTCGACGGTTTGCAGCAACAGCTTGGCCTTGCGCCAGTTGTCGTCTTCATCGACCTCCGGGTCACCATTGCCGGCCGGGTCGTCGCCGGAATAGACCTGTATCGGGCTGATGCCGCCATCTTCCGGCAGATGCTGGATCATGATGGCACCGGCGCGCCATTTGTCCTGATGGCCGGCGCGGCCGACCAACGGGCCGGCAGCCAGACGCAGCAGGGTCGGTATCTGCTCGGACTGGCGGAAATAATCATGCGCCGCATCACTCAAGGTGGCATTGTGGAGCCCGACAATACCCTGATAGCGCTCCATGTCCTCGCCCTGGTCAACGGTCATCGCAAGATGCCCGTTACCGATGATGGACTGCGCCGAGGCTGCACCGTCTGCTTCCAGACGTGCGAGCGCATCAACATCAACACGTGCATAGCCCCTGATCCGGTCAGGCGACACGAAATCGGCTACCAGCATGGACACGGGTCCGTCGGTTGACGTCTGCAGAATGAACTTGCCATCGAACTTCAGCATGGCACCGAACATGGCGACCAGCGCAACCGCTTCCGCCAGTACAGCAGACGCGGCCATCGGATACTCATGACGGTTCAGGATGTCATCGAGGACGCCGCCAAGGCGCACAACCCGTCCGCGCACGCCAAGCGGCTTGATATCAAATGGCAGCACTGCGTCCTCAACCGAAATCACGGTTGTTATGTCGAGTATTGCAGGTTGCGTCACGTTGATATCCAATCCGTTTTCCGGTCTCACAGCTTTCCGAGACACCAGCGCAGAATGGCCTTTTGCGCATGCAGCCGGTTTTCCGCTTCGTCAAACACGACAGACTGCGCACCGTCAATAACCGACGCTGTGACCTCTTCTCCGCGATGGGCGGGAAGGCAGTGCATGAAGACAGCGTCGTCATGCGCGTGCGCCATCAGGGCGTCATTCACCTGGTACGGCATCAGCAGATTGTGCCGGTTGGTTGCATCTTCATCGTTCATTGAAACCCAGGTGTCGGTAACCACGCAGTCGGCACCGGACACAGCCTCGCGCGGATCTGTGCCCATATGCAGTTGCACGCCGTTGGATGCCGCCCAGTCAAGCGCCTGCTGGTCAGGGGCAAGTTCTGCAGGTGTTGCCACCCGAAGCTCGAAGTCCAGCTTGCCTGCCGCATGGATCCACGACGTCAGCACATTGTTGCCGTCGCCCACCCAGGCAATGGACTTGCCGGATATGGCCCCCTTGTGCTCCTGCAGGGTCAGCAGATCCGCCATGATCTGGCATGGATGTGATGTATCAGTCAGCCCGTTGATCACCGGCACGGTTGCTTCCGCGGCGAGTTCGTGCAGTTTTTCCTCGCCGTGGGTGCGCAGCATGATCACATCCACCATGCGCGACAGGACGCGGCCTGTGTCTGCCACGGTTTCGCCACGGCCAAGCTGAAGGTCAGCTGCGGACAGCACCAGCGATTCACCACCCAACTGGCGAATTGCAATGTCGAAGGACACGCGCGTGCGGGTTGACGGTTTCTCGAAAATCATCGCCAGCACATGACCTTCCAACGGGCGCTGACCGTCTACCACGCCCTTGGGCAGACCGGCGCGCGCGCGCTTGGCGGACAGGGCGCCGGACAGCATTGCGTTGAGATCGTCGGTCGAAACCGTCGAGATATCTAGAAATGATTTGCTTGTGTCAGACATGATGTATGCCGGAGCCCTTTGCAGTTTTGCCGAGGTCGACCCCCGGATGAATACAGATTTCTATGCGGTGGCAGAAGATGATCGAAGCTGGCGGCAGGCCGCTTCAATGCGCGTGACGGCCTGGGAAACCTCATCGGCGGTAATAATCAACGGCGGCAGCAGGCGCAGTACATTGTCACCGGCTGCCACGACCAGGAGATCATTGGCCACACAGGCCGCCTGCATGTCGGTGTTTGCAACCTTGCATTCCAGGCCCATCATCAGTCCCTTGCCACGCACACCGCCCAGGATATCGGGAAACTCGTCGGTGAGGCCGGCAAGCTTCTGGGTCAGCAGCAGCGACATCTGGTTTACGTGGTCCAGAAAGCCGTCTTCGAGAATGACATCCAGCACGGCATTGCCGATCGCCATAGCCAGCGGGTTACCGCCATACGTAGAGCCGTGAGACCCGGCAACCATGCCCTTGGCTGCTTCTGCAGTTGCCAGGCAGGCGCCCATCGGAAAGCCGCCGCCAATGCCTTTTGCCGATGCCATGATATCAGGCGCAACGCCCGAGTGCTGATACGCAAACAGCTTGCCGGTGCGGCCCATGCCACACTGCACTTCATCATAGACCAGCACGAGGCCATGCCTGTCGCACAGTTCGCGCAAACCCTTGAGACATTGGCCCGACACGGTCCTGATGCCGCCCTCGCCCTGGATGGGCTCGATCAGGATACCAGCGGTTTCAGGCCCGATGGCCTGTTCGACTGCCTCAAGATCTGCAAACGGCACCTGGTCGAACCCTTCAACGGCAGGCCCGAACCCCTCGATATATTTTTGCTGACCGCCCGCGGCGATGGTTGCCAGTGTGCGGCCGTGAAAAGCACCGGCAAACGTGATCAGGCGAAACTTCTCGGGATGGCCGGACGCTGCCTGGTACTTGCGCGCCATCTTGATGGAACATTCCAGCGCCTCGCCGCCTGAATTGGTGAAAAACACCGTATCGGCAAAAGTCGCCTCGCAGAGACGTTCGGCAAACCGCTCGCCTTCGGGAATGCGATACAGGTTCGAGGTATGCCACAGCTTTTCAGCCTGGTTCTTGAGTGTCTCCACCAGGTGCGGATGGCAGTGGCCCAGCGAATTGACCGCTATACCTGCGCCAAAATCAAGCAGGGTGCGGCCGTCTGATGCCTTCACCCATGCACCTTCACCGCTTTCAATGGAAAACGCTGTGCGATTATACGTTGGCAGAACAGCTTGTGTCATACTCAAACAGACCTTCCGGACAATCCAGCAGTTGAAACTGTCCAACGGTTGAAACGGCAAACCCAACCGTTGAAACGGCAAACGCCACCGTTGAAACGGCGGCGCAACTATCAATTGGCACAACTATATTGTGTTTTTGGCGGATTGGCAACGCGAACGCCGGATCATGACGGCATGCCGTGAGCCTGATCGCTGCAATGGTGACGAGATTGCCCTCGATGGTCTGCAGGCGACCTGTTTCTCCGGCGCAGATGACACTGTTACCCGGCCCACGGGCGGCAATAATGGACGTGCCTGAGTCAGAACGCCGCATCGACCTGGCACAAAGCTGGGGATTAACTTGCCATTAACCATGTTTTTAGGTCGAAGCTGGGGAAAACCGGCAGAATCCGCCATCTGACTCTTGCGCCAGATTCAGCCTATTTAGTAGGGTCCCGATCATAAGCTACGAAATGTAGCGATCTCAGTCCGTACATATGCGTTTCACGCTGAACCAATGATGGCCAGCGATCGAAGAAGGATTCCGCGCGTGAGCGAAGACCAGACACAGGGCGAAACCCCGCAAAAGCTTCCCTGGACCGACGACCGTGTCGAGTTGTTGAAGAAGATGTGGGCTGAAGGCCTGAGCGCCAGCCAGATCGCGGCGAAGCTGGCCGGCGGCGTCACCCGTAATGCCGTTATCGGCAAGGTTCACCGCATGGGGCTTTCAGGCCGCGTGACACGGGCACGGGTTTCGACACCGCGCACCCGCAAGACACGTGAACCCAGTCATCCCGGCAGAGCCGGTACGACCAGCGCCGCGCCACCGCGCACGGCAGGCAACAATGCACTGAAGCCACTGGCTTCGGTAAAGCCCGAACCCATTGTGGAGCCGGTCGCAATTCACATCGCCGACATTCCGGTTGGTGAACGGGTGACCATCCTGATGCTGTCGGACAAGACCTGCCGCTGGCCGATTGGCGATCCCGGCAGTGAAGAGTTCTGCTTCTGCGGCAAGGCACCCAAGGACGGCGCACCTTATTGTGCCGGCCATGCAGCACTTGCCTATCAGCCACAACGCGACAGAAGCCGTCGCGCGGGTTAGATCATTGTTACGCAAAGACAATCCGGTGGAGCGCCTGCTTCACCGGATTTTTTGTTGTCTGCATTGACGCAGCAATCATGCCAAAGGCAGTGATTACTGACTGTCCTAGAGCAATATCCATCCCGACGGATGGATAAAATTGCTTGTCTTATGATTTCCTCGGCTCATCTGCAA
>CAYRLR010000118.1:0-7279 GCA_964424975.1 uncultured Anderseniella sp. | reverse complement strand
CAAAAACCACATCTCGCTGCATCTAAAATCGACGCCACTTGGGAAATAGGGGTTTCATTGTATCTGGCAGGTGTTGAGACATCCGGCCAGTAGCCCATCTTGCGTCGAAACTGAAGAATAATGCGCGCATTTCGAAAGTACATGTAACTCCCGACCACAGTCAGTATGGCTTTGGCAGCAGTCTGTTTCAAAGTCTTCAACTCTCCAATCCGTTTCAATTCGCGTCTTCATCATTCAATGTTTGCGCCACGGAGCAACTTGTTCGTACGGGTCGAAGAATCACGGGGCCATTGCTGATCTGCCCATTTGCGGTGATCAATCCCTTGAATCAATGCTGCCATCCTGCAAAACTAAAGAAAGCCGGATTCCAATGATCCTCATCGGCTGAATTTCCCGAAACAGGTAAAACTACATGTGCGCACAGACCCGCAATCGCTCCGGTGGCAAGATTGCGAACCAATACATGCGTCCATTGGGAGAGTACGAGATTACCCGATCACGCGGTTTCGTACCAGCCACGGACCCATTACAGAACATACCGCCTGCATTTGCCAATATCGAGCGTATTTCAGACGAACTCGCAGCGCACATAAAACAACAAAGCCTGGGCGGATCAATCAGTGAAATCGGCGGTCTTGATCTCGCCCTGCTCAACGGAAAACCCGAACAGGAGCGTCTTTTTTTGAGCCTGTGCGTGATTGCCAGCGCCTGGGTATGGGGGCAGTCCGAGCCAAACTTTCGAATACCTCAGCAACTTGCCGTCCCGATGACCCAATTAGCCGCGTTTCTGGACCGCAAACCGATTCTTTCATATGCATCCATGACCTTTTTCAACTGGAAGAAAACAGATCCTGCGGGAGACCTCTGCGCGGAAAATACAACTCTGATTTCGGGGTTTCGGGGTAGTCCGGATGAAACCTGGTTTGTGACATCATCCCTGGATTTCGAGATTGCGTGTTCCCCGTTACTGGCCACCTTGTATGATGCGGTCGTTGCATCCACCCGGAATGATATCGGTGAATTGCAGACGCAAATGATCTCGCTGGCCGATCGAATGTACATCCTCACTGATGCTGTGTTGAAGGTACGTGAAAGGTGTGATCCGGCCATATTCTACAATCGTGTTCGACCATTCTTTTCAGGCTGGTCAGCTCCAGGTGTGATGTACGAAGGCGTGTCGCAGACACCTTACGTCCTGGCTGGCGCGAGTGCCGCTCAAAGCCCCTTGATGCAGACTTTCGATGCCGCGCTAAGAATACAGCATAAGCCAAGCACAGCAGCGTTTCTCGATAGCATGCAGCCGTACATGATGGCGGGTCACCGCAGCTTCATCAGGGACGTGAAACGACTTTCCAGCATACGCGCTCTGGTCACCTCCAATGGATCTGCAGACTTAAAGTCAGCTTACAATTCTGTTACAGACTCGATGAACGAGTTCAGGCGACGACATTTTCAGCTGGTAAACGATTACGTGACAAAACCATCGCACCACGCAATCTCCAGAGGAACCGGCGGGAGCTTTTATGCAGAAATTCTGCGCGACGCTGGTGCCGCCACAAAGGAAGCATCGCTGCCAGGAAAAGAGATATCCTGACCTGATCCAGGCGAGCCCGCATATCAATACGCGCCAGCGTTACTTTTCGCCTGCCCTGATGAAATCAGGCTTGCGCTTGTCAAAGAACGCGGTGATGCCTTCCACTGCCGCATCTTCGGCTACAGCTGCGGCCATGTGATCACGCTCCATGTCCATCTGTTCTTCCAACGTGGACTGTTCCGCCGCATTCAACAATGTCTTGATGCGGCCGAGTGCACTGGTTGGAGATGTTGCCAGGCGATCAGCGATTGCAGACGCATTCGCCATGACTTCACCGGGCTCGCTCAGCACGTTCAAGGCTCCCAGTTGATACAGGCGTTCAGCGCCAATGGGATCTGCTAACAGACAAAGCTCATTGACCAAGGGCCGTGGCAGCATCTGCATCAGGCGGTGGGTGATTCCGCCGTCCGGGGTCAGGCCGATCTTGACATAGGAGACCGTGAATTTTGCCGTCTTGCTGGCCACGATGAAGTCGCAGGCATAGGCCAGTGAGACACCAGCGCCGGCTGCACCTCCTTCAACCGCCGCGATGACCGGTTTGGGACACGCCCTGAACTTGCGAATAACGTCATTGAGATTATCGATATGGGACTTGCGCTGTTCAAGCGGCTCGAAACGCCGGTTCCTGATCCGGTTCAAATCGCCGCCTGCACAGAAGAAAGATCCCTCACCGGTGAAAATAACCGACTTTATCCGGTCGGTTTCGCAGGCCAGGTCCAGTGCTTGCGAAATGACATCATACAACTGCAGGGTGATTGCATTGCGGTTGGCCACATTGGAGTTGTAGATGATCAACCGATCGCCAAGATCATCGTAATAGGCTGTTTTTTCACTGGTCATGGTCCGGCCCCCGGGCTTGAGAGAACGCGATGAAACGTTCCAGATGATGGTCGGTGTCGCCAAACTCATGGTCCACCATGACCAGGCGGCGGGCATAATGAGCCAGCGCGTATTCCTGTGTCATGCCGATCCCACCATGCATCTGGATGCACTCTTCTGCCACCAGCCGCCCAACCCGACCGATCAGGTTCTTGGTCGCGCTGGCGTTGCGCTCACGTTCAATACGCCCCTTGTCCAATGCCGCAGCCAGGTTGAGAACCGCAGATCGCGCCTGTTCAATCTCGATCAGCAGGTTCGCCATGCGGTGCTGCAACACCTGAAACTTTCCGATGGGGCGGCCAAATTGCGTCCGCGTCTGAAGATAACTTGCGGTGAGGTCCCTGGCCGTCTCCATCGCGCCCAGTGCTTCTGCCGAAACGGCGGCAATCGCCATACAAACACGGG
This sequence comes from uncultured Anderseniella sp., assembly GCA_964424975.1. Taxonomy (GTDB): domain Bacteria; phylum Pseudomonadota; class Alphaproteobacteria; order Rhizobiales; family Aestuariivirgaceae; genus Anderseniella. The sequence goes on along the minus strand of CAYRLR010000118.1, from coordinate 4,401 downwards.
CCTCGATTGCCGGAAACGCGCTCCCCGATGAGCCCAGCAGGGCTGTACCCGGCAAGTTGACATCGCATAACTCGATCTCGCTTGCGTACCCGCCATCTATTTTCGGGTAGCTGCGTGTCGAAACACCTGGTGCGTCAGCGGCCACCAGAAAAAGCGAGATGCCGCCTTCTGATTCAACTTCACCGGCGGTTCGCGCACTTACAAGCAATGTCTGCGCAAAACCACCGTTGGAGACCACGGCCTTGCGACCGTTCAACACAAATCCACGTCCATCTGACCTGGCAGTCGTTGTCACGCGAGACAGGTCATAGCGGCTGCCCGGCTCTGCATGCGCAAACGCAAGCTGATGGTGCCCCGACATCACGGCTTCCACGATCGCGTGTTGATCAGGCGTCCCGAGATCCGCAATCAATCCGCCAGCAAGAACCGCATTTTCAAGCAGCGGCTCCACCACACCGGCGCGCCCGATTTCCTCAAACACCGTTGTAATGTCATGACCATGCCCGCCCAATCCGCCGACATGCTCGCCAAACAATGCCTGCAGAACGCCCAACTCGGCGAGTTGCACCCATATCGCAGGCGACGCTCCATGCCGGGTTGCAAGTGAAACGTTACGTTGTTCATCCGAATATACATCAGACAGAAACCGCCGCAGCGTGTCCTGCAACATCTTGCGTTCTTCGGTTTCGCCGAAGCTGGTCTGGATCTCGGTACTCACAGGTCAAGAACCTGTTTTGCTATGATCGTGCGCTGCACTTCATTGGACCCGCCGTATATGGTCAGTTTGCGATTGTTGAAATATTGTGCGGCTATCGGAGCTGCGTATTCCGGCCCGACGGGCTGCTCGTTGAACCCTTCATCAAGTGCCTCGGATACGAACGGAATTGCATATGGCCCAACCGCCCGTCTCGCCAGATCATTGATCTGCTGACGCAACTCCGTGCCCTTGACCTTCAACATGGAGCTTTCAACGCCCGGCGCGTGGCCGGCGGCTACTTGCGAAATGACGCGGAGATTGGTCGTCTCCATGGCCATCAGGTCAATTTCAAGCTGCGCCATGCGCGCTGCAAAATGCGGATTTTCAATGAGCGGCTTTCCGCCTGCGGTTTCTTGAGCTGCGATGCGTTTGACAGCATCAAGGCCGGCCTTGGCAAAGCCGGTTCCGGCAATATTGGTACGTTCATGGGTCAACAGGTATTTGGCATAGGTCCAGCCCTGATTTTCCTCACCGACAAGATTTTCAGCAGGCACCCTTACTTCGTCGAAAAACACCTCGTTCACCTCGGCTTCCCCGTCCAGCAACCGGATCGGGCGCACCTCTACACCGGGACTGGCCATATCGATGAGCAGCAGCGAGATACCGGCCTGCGGCTTGACATCAGCATCGGTGCGCACCAGGCAGAAAATCCAGTTGGCGTACTGGCCCAGCGTGGTCCAGGTTTTCTGACCGTTGACCACATAGTGGTCGCCATCACGAACCGCACGGGTTTTCAATGACGCCAGGTCCGAGCCGGCTCCGGGTTCGGAATACCCCTGACACCACCAATGCTCGCCATCCAGGATGCGCGGCAGGAACCAGTCCTGTTGCGCGCGTGATCCGAATTTCTGCAGCACCGGCCCCAACATCATCAACCCGAACGGCACTATTCTGGGTGCGTGTGCGGCGCACATCTCGTCTTCAAAGATGAAGCGCTGGTGAGCCGTCCAACCGGTGCCGCCAAACTCTGTTGGCCAATTGACAGCAAGCCAGCCTTTCGCGTTCAGGATCGAGTGCCATTGTTCGTGATCGGCTTTCGTCAGTCGCTGACCCAATCGCACCTTTTTGCCAATCCGCGCAGGCAGACTGTCATTCAAAAACGCACGTACCTCACTGCGAAATTCAACCAGATCAACCTGTGCCGGCATTACATGACCTTTCGCGCGGCGTTCTGGCATTTGTGGCAAATGCCGCGCAGTTCGACGGTGGATTTTTTCAAGGCAAAGCCGGTGTCCGTAGCCAGTGACTGCAACCTGTCGGAAATTGTGTCGTCACTGATTTCAGATACCTGCCCGCACTCGTCACAGATGGTGAACGCGATGGTTTCATGCGCATCGCAACTTGGGTGACGGCAAGCCACAAATGCGTTGAGGCTTTCCAGCCGGTGCACCATGCCGAATTCGACCAGCTTGTCCAGCGCACGATATACCTGCAGCGGCGCGCGAAATCCCTGATCGCGCAACTGGTCGAGAATCGAGTAAGCGCTGAGCGGGCCACCTGATTGCGAAAGCGTTCCAAGGACAAGCAACTGGTTGCGGGTCAGATCACTTTCTCCATGTGCATGAGCCATCATTTCGGGGGTCCCTTGCCAGTCACAACCGGTTTTGCGTCCCGGCGCCTGGCCATGTGCCGGCCGACCGACAGCAACGAGAGAACGAACAACACCAGTGCAGCCACTACAATGCTGGGCCCGGACGGTGTATCAAATTTCAACGAGCCAAACAGCCCTGCCACCACGCTCACAACACCAATCAACCCGGCAAGAATTGCCATTTGTTCAGGGCCTGTCGAGAACCGGCGCGCCGTTGCAGCGGGAATAATCAGCATGGCCGTGATCAGCAATACGCCGACGATCTTCATGGAAATTGCAATGATCGTCGCCATCAGCAGCATGAAGACCATGTTGGCACGGTCAGGGTTCATGTCCTCTGCCTGGGCCAGTTCATAGTTCACCGTTGCCGCAAACAACTGATGCCAGATCAATGCCAATATTGAAATCACCAACAGTCCGCCCAGATAGATAACCGCAATATCGGTACGTGAAACTGACAGAATGTCGCCAAACAGAAAACCCATCAAGTCAATACGCACCCAGGTCATGAACGCCAACACCACCAGGCCAAGCGCCAATGCGGAATGGGACAAGAGCCCAAGCAACGCATCCGACGACAAGGTGGCGCGCTTCTGCAGCAACAACAGGGCGAATGAGACGCATGCCGACACCACAAAAACTGCCAGCGTGATGTTGACCTCCAACAACAGGGCGAGCGCTACGCCCAGCAATGCAGCGTGCGACAGCGTATCGCCAAAATAGGCCAACCGCCTCCATACAATGAAACACCCCAGGGGCCCTGCGACCAGCGCAACGCCGATACCGGCCACCACCGCGCGCGTGAAGAAATCATCCAGCATTGCCCAGCCTTCCAGGTCTCTGATCGCTACCGGCATCGCCGGGCCCGCCATCATGATCATGATCGTGATCATGATGATGACCATCGTCGGGATGGCAGTGTTCGGTGATTGAACCGTCAGCGTGTCGCACTGTGCCGTCAGGCAGGTGAGTGTGGTCGTGGCTGTGCTCATAAACCGCCAGGACCGACGTGGCACGTGCGCCGAAAAGCTCCCTGTATTCGTCACTTGAGGCCACTGCGGTCGGGGTTCCCTGGCAGCACATGTGACCATTGAGGCAAATCACGCGGTCAGTCGCGGCCATCACCACATGCAGATCATGAGAGATGAGCAGCACGCCGCAATTCAATTGATCCCGAATGCGGCTGATCAGGTTGTACAGGTCGATTTCGCCGGTGAAATCCACTCCTTGCACCGGTTCATCCAGCACCAGCAGATCAGGCTTGCGGGCAATGGCACGCGCCAGCATGACCCGCTGGAACTCGCCACCCGACAAGGTGCGCACTTCCTCATGTCTCAGGTGCTGGACACCGGTGGCCTGCATTGCCTCATCCGCAGCCGGTTTCGTCACCTTTCCCGTCAACCGCATGAAGCGCTCCACGGTCAGCGGCAATGTCCAGTCAATGGCAACTTTCTGCGGCACATAACCAACAACCAGGCCCTTTCGCCTGACAACACTGCCTTCATCTGGCGCGACAATGCCAAGTGCCATCTTGGCTGTGGTCGACTTGCCCGAGCCGTTGGGTCCGATCATGGTCACGATCTCACCAGCGGAAAGCGTAAACTCGACGCCACGCACCAGCCATCTGCCGGCACGCTCGACACCGGCATTTGACAACTGCAGCAAGGGATCAGTTGATTTCAACACGTCAGCACGATTCTCTCAAAATTCAGTATTGCACCAGCATATTAAACATGTTATACCATTACACAATGATAGGTTATACCATAACATAAACACAAAATTCATCATCATGGATGGACGTGACATGAGTTTACGAAAAACCTTGCTGCTCTCGGCTTCCTCCCTGCTTCTGGCAATGAGCGCTGCACATGCAGAACCGAAAGTGGTCGCATCAATCAAGCCGGTTCATTCCCTGGTGTCTGCCGTGATGGAAGGGGTCGGCAAGCCCGATCTCATTGTGACCGGAGCAGGTTCACCACATGACTACGCCCTGAAGCCGTCGCAAGCGGCCCTGCTTGAAAAGGCCAGCCTGATATTCTGGATAGGGCAT
>CAYRLR010000117.1:0-7416 GCA_964424975.1 uncultured Anderseniella sp. | reverse complement strand
ATTTGTCCCTGGGCCTGCTTGAGAGCGACAGCGATGACGGTACCTTCGAGCAGTTGCAGGATATCGCCAGGAACATTGATGGCACGTACCATTCAATCAAGGTGTTCAAACGCGATTACGGGTTCAAAATACCAGACGGTGTGCCGCGCTGGGAAAGTGGATTGCAGCAGGCGCGACGTTGTATACTGGCGCGGTCCAGGAACCAGCTGTTGTTCCGGGCTCTGGAAAACGAGGACTGGGTTCTGTGGCTCGATGTCGATGTCGTCGAGTATCCGGCGGACCTGGTTGAGAAATTATTGAGTTACGGTCTCGATATTCTGCATCCGGACTGCGTACGTGAACGCGGTGGAAAAAGCTTTGATCTCAATGCCTGGAAAAATGACGGCTCATTGCACATGCACGATTTGCGCGGCACCGGCCAGCCGGTGCGCATCGACAGCGTTGGCGGTACGGCTCTGCTGATCAGAGCGGACCTGCATCGCGATGGACTGGTATTCCCGCCTTACAGGTACGGCGTGGAATCATCTGTGATCCGCAAGCAGCATCCGGTTTGGGGCAGAGGTGAAATCGAAACCGAAGGCCTGGCAGCCATGGCCCATGACATGGGTATACAGTGTTGGGGGTTGCCCGACCTGGAACTGGTTCATGCCTGACATCGACCATGCAAATGCCATCGGGCAGTCCATGCAGCCTGACAAGACGCTGGATTTGCTGACCAGGTTGCTCAGGTTCGACAACGATGTTCACGACATTGGTGGCTTGAGAACTGAGTTGCTGAATGACATGTCATCATTGGAGGCAATGCTGCAGGCCGCTGCCCGGCGCCAGTTGCTGCCAGCGGCAATCAGGCAGTTGAGGGTGAAGGGAATACTGCCATCACGACCATCACGACGCCCGGCAAGGGACTCAATTCTTGCCCAGTTGACTGATCTTGATGCGCGGTTCAGGAACCGGCGCTCTGCCCTTGGCGGAGCCTTGAGTGACATTATTGGTTGTCTGAACAAGGCGGACATACAGCCGATTGTGCTGAAAGGCTCAATGTCGCTGATTTCCGGAGAACCTGAATGGCGCTTCCAGAGAGACATTGACTTTGCAGTTGCCCCGTCTGAGGCAGAAAGGACTGTCACGGCATTGCGGGCCGAAGGCTTTCGTGAATGCGACGGTATGGATCGGCGACCGCATCATCTCAGACCGATGCAAAGAGATGATGTCCCAGGAACAATTGAGCCTCACGTCAAGCTGGCAGGCACGAGAGCCAGGGCGGTGTTGCCGGATGACGTATTGATGGCGACCGTGAGCCGTCACGCCTGGAAAGGACTGGATTACCGGGCGATGAGCAAGGCCGGATTCCTGTTGCACGGCCTTGCGCATCATCATTTTCAGAACCGGGGCTATGTTTATGGCACTGTCAGTCTGAAAGGGCTGCTGGAGTTTGCTCACTGCATTTCCGGATTGCAGGAAACCGATGTACTCGAGCTCAACGCCCTGACCGGCGGTCACCCGCGCCTGAAGGCAGGACTGCTGCTTTGGTGCGCTGTGGCAAAACGGCTGCTGGGCGTGACGCTGCCACAAGGATTGATCTCGAACAGTACCGTCGCCAGGCATGCCGAAACAGTCAGCATTCGATATCTGTGCGGACAGACCGTTTCGCCCTTTGCAGGCATTCGCGAGCATATTGTCCTGACGTTACTCCACGCCCCGAAAACATCACTGGTCTCGTCGGTGGTCCCGTCAATACTGGACGGGTGTCATATAGCCGTCTGGTGGAGCCGTGAAATGCAAACACGAAACGCCTCAGGCATCCTGGTCAACGACTGACAATCACTTTCATTGCAGTGAGCCGGCGGCACGCGCATCGCACAATGCCTTCTTTGCTCTTAGCTCTACACGGTCCGGTGCATGATCCATGGCTGTCCGGTAACTTTCAGATGCAGCCGCATAGTCCCCGGCATGAAACCGCGCAGCGCCAATCAACGCATAGGTATCTTCCCGGAACAGGGACTTTTCATATGCAATCGCGTCATCGAAGAAGGTGTCGGCATCGATTGCGGCGATCGGCTGCAACAGTGCCTCCACGTGTTGGAACTCCTTCAACGCCACAAGGCAGCGAGCTTCCTGCCAACGCAAAGCCAGGTTGTCACAGAACAATGAATGGCCCGCATGCACCACTTCCAGTGCGGCTTGCGATCTGCCTGCTTGCAACTCGATCCCTGCCAGTCCCTGGGCACACATCGTGCCTCCTACTCTGGCGCGGGCAGACGCACTGTCACGGGCTGCCAGTCGCATCCCGTCGCGCAACTGCACTGCAGCCTCTTGTGCGCGACCCAGTGCCTGCAATGTGATGCCAAGATGATATCGCAGGTAAACGCGGGTCGGGTCTGCCTCGACAGCCGCGACCAGCAGCGGAAGATTTCTTGCATGTTTGTGCGACTGGTCTCCATCATAGCCCAGGTGAACCAGAGACACCTCGTACTGCCGTGCAATTGCGAGCCTGTCTTCCCGGCAAACCAGTTCGATTGCCGGTATCATCGTCTCATGCATTGCACCTTGAAATCGAATCCTCTGATCCCTGCGAAACAGTCGCATCTCGCCATAGGATGTCATGTCCGATCTGGGTTGAAACCTGACGCGCGCAGCCGCTGTTTCAGTTCCCGGCAGCAGGTCCCTGAGCGTCACGCCATCCGGACACCCTATCCTCTCGTCGGCATCAATATAGAGAATCCAGTCACTGGTGGCGTTTTCCAGGGCGGTATTCCGGGCGGCAGAGAAGTCATTGCGCCATGCCTGTTGCAGCAATGTGCAGTCAAATTTCCGGGCTATGTCCAGGGTTTCGTCGCTGGAGCCGGTGTCCACGATGACGATCTCGTCGACGTGTCCGAGCAACGAAGAAAGGCAGCCTTCAAGAAAGGCTGCCTCGTTCTTTACAATCATGCATGCAGAAACGGTACTGATGCCTGTGTTCCTGATCAAACAGCAAAAATCACGATGAGGTCGTGTTCGGCTCAGCGCTGGCGATACTAAGTTTCCCGTCAATCGCGTAAGTGGCAATCAACGGAGCTGCGAAGGCGGCCGTGCGGACAAACTTCCGAACAGTATCGCGCTTCTTCTCGTCGACTGTTTCCAGTGACTTCTCAAATTTCTCAGTCATGACAGCTCCCTTACCAGAAAATCTCCGGAAAAGAAGTATCACGTGTGAGAAAGTTGACGCAAGTGCCATACTGCGGCGTCCAGGCAGCCGAGCCGCATTTCAACGCACTGCGCGCCGGAAACCAGCATGTGCATCCGACCAAGTGCGGCCGCGCGATGATCTTTCGGCAGATAAGTGGTCTTGATCAGCCGCCCATAGGCCTCGTGAGTCGTCAGGAACCTGATCGAGGTCAACCCGCCATGATTCGCAGTGAGAAACAGCAGCAGATCCGCACTGCCAGGTCTGATTGTCCACTGTTTTCCTGCCAGCCGGGGGGCAACGGAATAAATCAGGTCCCCGTTCCATCCTGCGATCTTCGGGCTGCCTTGAATTTGCCGCGCAAGCTCGGGGACCACTGAAATCGTACTTTGCCTGACGCGCAAGGTGGACGGGCGCGCCATAACATCGCCGGTTCGAACAATGACGTCCTCGTCACCTTCTACCGTCAACCCTGCCGCCAGGCACTTCAGGCTCAAAGTGGTCTTGCCAACACCTGGTTCTGCCATCAGCAGGATTCGCTTCCGGTTCACCACTACGCTGGCACCATGAATGATCGGACAACCGGCAGTATCGGCAATCATCACGTCCTGTAAAATGCGCTGGGCACGGTTCACGAGATGAGTGCGTGTCCCTGGCGTTCCGTCATAAGGCGGTTCGAAATCGTAAAAACTCTCATGAACTCTTGTCGTAGATATTTTCAGAGCAGACCCTGTCGGGTGCGGCACTTCAGGTTCAGCAGCCAGAAACTCAAACCGGTTCGCCAGCTTTTCGTCCAGGCAGTGAAAGCGAACAGTTGTATTGATTGAACGCGCATTGATTATTCTGCCCGACACACCAATCCTGCCTTTTCGAGATCCGTGAAGAACTCATCCAATGCAACATCCTCACTCAGTTCATAAGCCTCACGGATAAATGATTGAACGTCACTGACGGGCCTTTTTCCATCGCACAAGGAGTAGATCACCGCGGCCACTGGATTGAGATAATGCACCTTCTCGTTTGGCTCGTCATAAATCACGAAACCGTCATGCACTTCGTTGGTTTCCAGACCATCGGAGGTCTTGAACTTGGTTGCACCGTCAATTCCGCCCATTTGCCTCATTCTCCCTGCCCTTGCACCCAAACCGTGCCCGCCAATGTAAAATCAACTCCGCAGGCAGGTAAAAACATTGCTGCATGGTTGGAGTTGACTTGCAAGCAGACAGGTCTGGTTGACACAACAACTGATGTCAATGACTCCCTGGTCACGGGCACACCGCAAATACGCCTGCAGCACTTTACCTCGTTCGCCCGTCTGGCGAAGCCGCCGAGGTTTGGTGCCGGCGTGCACAGAACTTCGAAAAGGTTGTAAAGACGCGGGACAGTCGACATCGTGTACAAAGCAGGAAGGCTACCAGTTCAAGCTCATCGCAGCCTGTAGAGGCCTGTGCCGATGTCACGCAATACAGTTCGCATCTCACACCGAATGGCAAGAGAATACCAAACGACATGCAGACTATATTCATCAACTATGCAGATCATCGGTTTCGGCGCAGACAGCGGATGAATGCAAATTCAGCGGCCCGGGAAGGGGGTGTTGATCAGTGCATTCGGTATCAGCCGAAGGATCTTGAGGCCAGCTTCGTCCAAAGCAACAAGTTTCTCCTGGGCATGGAACGAGGCGCCGGCCTGTGGCTGTGGAAGCCCCATATTATCCTGGATGCCATGGCTAGGGTCGAGGTCGGTGATATCATCATCTATTGCGATAGTGGTGCTATCGTAACGGGTTCACTCACTCCACTGATAGAGGCCTGCGGCGCACTCAAGGAAGGGGTATTGGGGTTTTCAGTGGGCTACGAGTTTCTGGAGCGCAAATGGACCAAGCGTGACGCCTTCACGCTGATGGGATGTGATAGCAAAGAGTACTGGGACACGCCGCAACTGCGCGCTGGAACAATGCTGTTTGCCAAGTGCAATGCCAGTTTGGATTTTGTATCCGAGTGGATGGATCTGGTGCGTCAGGTGAGGCTTGTATCGGACATGCCCTCGCTGTGTGACGAGCCCGAGTTTGATGATTTCCAGTCTCACAGGCATGATCAGTCTCTGTTCAGCCTGTTGTACAAGAAGCGGGGTTACGCCAGCTACGAAACCCTGACCGGACGCCACGTCGATGATGTCATCCGCCGCAATCGTTCACCGGAGCCATCTGTTTTCCGGTTGTTGCAGAGCTGCCTTGTACCAAGGTAGCCATAACGGCCGACAGGTTCGCAACAGGCAAGACTGCTGGCAAGAATTGCATCCCGGAAAACCCCGGTGACAGTTGTTCAATCTGCGAAACACCACGTGTTCGGCATGCAGCCCGTTCGCTTCAGACCGGTTTTTCCCGCCGCTTGCCTTTACCCATATGGAAGGGCTGGTTCACCATCATGTCATTAAATACTTCCGCCATGGCGCTGGCTTGCTCAGGTCCATCGGGTGAGTAATTCAGGCCGTAGTCGATATTGCCGAATTTGAGATTGTTTGTACCGTAGATGCCCAGATGCTGGGCAAACGATGCATTGCTGCAGCATAAGGCCATGCCGCGAGCCATGAAGAAGTCACTGATCAGGGTGTCATAATTGCCACGCAGCGCCACGTTCTGGATCACCAGTCTGGCAACGTCCGGGCTCCACAGTGTTCCTGTAGCGCCAAGTCGACTCTTGTGCAAAAACGGTGCGGAGCTCGAATAGATGGCTTGATGCTCACTCGAATTATACACTGAGATGATCATGTCAGGGCGCATCCGCCAGCCGAGAATGGTTGCCGCCAGGTCCGTGCGAACAATCATATCGGCATCAAGCAACAGAAGCCGGTCAGTTACCGGGTTTTCCGCGTAGTCGCTGAGAATGCGATGAACTACACCGCTCGCCCCGAGATGCCTGGGCAATATGACCGCCTGCGCTTCAGGCAGCAATTCACCAATTGCCTGCATGGCCTCGGGTTCATAGCCCTGGTCAAGGTATATTGCGAAGTCCACCTGGTCTCGCTGCGTCAGTTTTGCGAGCGTCGCCAGGCAATGCCTGAACAGCCACACTCTATCGTAAAATGGTATGGCGATGCGCAACTGTGCCATGCATGACTCCGCGACAGTTGTTGAACAATAACGTAACAAACTTCTGCACACGGCTGATTGATGCACAAGTACCGGGCAGCCGGCCCGGCACATAATTCCGTCAACTCGCCACAGGCTGTCAGCAAGCCCGGACCCGATCCTGCCAGCTGCGACGGGAGACTGCGTGAAACGCCACGCTCCACGTCAATCACGAAACCCGAAACCCCGCCCGGGCTCGGAACAACGCTTTAGCCGGCTTCGCGGCGTGCCAGAAAGCGGCCACCGCCCAACTCACCGGTAGCGTAAAGCCCTACAAAAAAGCTGTAGGCATTGTCCCATCTGGTGAAGTGGGCTGCGCCAAAGCGATCAATCGTCTGGTCCTTGAGGCTGCGATACATGGCCAGGCGATCAATGAGAATGCCACGCCATTGATCGCTGACATCGTAGGCCTCGACGACGGCGCATGCTTCGCGCTGAAACTGGCGGCGATACGTGTCATGCGATCCCAGGTCGATAAAAGTCATCTCCTGCTGCAACCGTTGCCTGGTGGCATCGGTCGTGCTGTCGGTCGCGAGAATGTCTGTAAAAACCACCCGGCCACCGGGTTTCAGAACTCGCGCGCACTGCGCCACCAGGCGATCCTTGTCAGGTATATGGCAAAATGCCTCCTGACTGATCACCACATCGAAAACCCCGTCGTCGAAAGGCAACTCGAGCGCGTTGGCTTGCTGAAACGTGACACGGTCATCGAGCCCGGCCATGGCCGTCAGTCGCATGGCACCGTCAATCCGGCTTTCAGTCAAATCGATGCCTGTAACCCGGCATCCATAATTGTGTGCCAGGTACCGGGATGGTCCGCCCATGCCGCAACACACGTCAAGAACATGGCAACCATCATCAATGTTGCCGAGTGCGGCCAGTGCGTCATTGGCAGGCACGCCGCCGAAGTGATCCTGATCATAATTTTGCAGTGTATCTTCGGTGATTGTCGACAGGTCGACGCCGTCACTTCGCAGCTTGTCGAGAATCTGCTGCTCGTTGATGGGATGGGTATCGTAGAACTCTCCCACGGTTCCAATATGCAGATCATTGGTCATCTGTTCCCGCCTCGGCTCGTGGCAACCTTCATGGCCGCATGTCATGTCCGGTTTCGACATTA
>CAYRLR010000116.1:0-7423 GCA_964424975.1 uncultured Anderseniella sp. | reverse complement strand
ACTGGTCAGGTTTCTTGAGGGCCATGGACCAGGCAGTGATACAGATCAAGGCAATACTCGCCGCAGCGATTTTTCCTGAAATCAGAGCCGGATCCGGGTTGTCCATATCAATGGTGGGGGACATCAGTAAACTCAATGCAGGTGATCTGGACTCACCAGTCGATCCTGCCCAAGCAGCCCGGTGTCGGCAGTTCGCGTCATTCGGTTCTGCCGTCCGCCGCCGTTTCGGTAGCTGAAGCGGTTTCGGTTTGCGTTGTTTGCGGTAGAGTAGGCACTCTTCAGCAGGCAAGGAAAGGAATGTTCATGAACGAAAATCTGAACCTGGCAGGCGCGTGCATGTGTGGTGCGGTCAAGGTCACGGCGACAGCAAACAAACCCAGTGTCTCGGTTTGCCATTGTGACATGTGCCGGCGCTGGTCGGCAGGGCCGTTTATGGCTGTCAACTGTCAGGCTGTGAACTTTGAAGGTCAGGAGAACATTAACCGCATCCGCTCGTCCGACTGGGCGGAACGTGGTTTTTGTACCGCGTGCGGCTCAAATCTGTTTTACCATATTGTTGACTCCGGCGATTATCAGATTTCTGCAGGCCTGTTCGACGACCAGTCGAAGATGCGCATGTCGTTGCAGGTGTTCACCGATGCAAAACCGGCATTCTATGAATTTGCCAACAAGACCAAAATGATGACTGGTGCGGAAGTCATCGCCCTGTTTGCGCCGCCTGCAAAATAGGCCGGTGGCTGGCGACAGTATGGCTTTTAGTGCCGGTTTTGACGATCAGGAGAGCTCCATGGCCTTTGACTGGCATTCCGGCCCGATCCGCCGCGAAACACCGGTAACCGCTGACTACAGGAATACACAGAACGTTCGGCGGTTTCTCAAGTTGCAATGCGGACCTGATTTCAGATTCGACCGCTCATTGATGAAGTGGATCAAGGACGGAGCGGACAAGACAATAGGTGACGTTGCCGATGAATGGAAAAGCCGCAATCACGATGTGACATAGGCGTTCTCCGGTTGTGCTGACCAGGCTGTACATGCCAGATTTTCGCGCCCGCTGGACGGCGGTTTGTGTGACTTGTGCTCAACCAAGGTTTTCAAGAACTTGCAGCGTCGTAACCGGGTAAATTGAGTCACACCATATTGACCCGTTCTATGACTTCATGACCCAGAGCATCATCTGATCGGATATTGCTCTAGGTCAGGTTCCGCGCGGCATGTTCAATTGCAGCAATTGTCTGTTCGATATCAGCATCGGACAGGGCCAGGCTGGGGTACATCTTGCCCGGTGACTTGAAGATGCCCCGGGTGCGCAGCAGCGCGTTGAAGCGGGCGTTGCGGGCAGTATCAGCGGCAAACACATCGCGATAATTGTTCACTTTCTGCGGAGTGAACAATATGTCGAACAGGGTTGGATCGCCGACAATCTGATGGTCAAAACCAGCCTTGCCCAGGTGATCTGCAAATGCGGTCATCAATACCTTGCCGGTTGCCCGCAGCTTGTCATACTGGCCGGGACGATGCAGGACTTCCATCGTCTTCATGCCCGCAACAGCCGCGACGGGGTTGCCCGACAGTGTGCCGAGTTGCATGAGAAAACCGTCGGAGCCCACCTTGGCCTTGTCAAAATGCGCCATGATGTCAACGCTCCCGGCAATGGCTGCCAGCGGAAAACCACCGCCGATGATCTTGCCCAGCGTACAGACATCCGGCGTAACACCGTAAAGCTCCTGCGCACCACCATAAGAGAACCGGAACCCGGTCACGATTTCATCGAAAACCAGCACGATGCCATGCCTGTCACATTCGTCTCGCAGGGCCTGCAGGAAACCCGGCGCAGGCGGGATGACGCGCTGCAGGGGCTCGACAATAATGGCTGCGATTTCATGTGCGTGCTCTGCAATGAGCGAGCGGGCAAACTCGATGTCGTTGAACGGCGCGATCAGCATTTCATCCCGTACGCTTTGCGGAATACCTGCTGAATCAGCAACGGCCTGCGGAAAGTTGACCAGCTTTTGCGGGGCGAGGCTCATCTGCGCTTCCGCAGACATGCCATGATAGCCGCCTTCAAATTTCATGATCTTGTCGCGGCCGGTAAATGCCCGGGCCAGGCGCATGGCATACATGTCTGCCTCGCCGCCGGTACACACATAGCGAACCTGCTGCGCGCACGGCACCGCTTGGCATATCTGTTCGGCCAGCTCTATGCCGGCAGCATTGTTGGCAAAAAACGTCATGCCCTTCGCCAATTGCTCATGCACGGCGTCGAGCACTTCGGGATGGCCATGTCCCAGCAACATCGGACCGGAGCCAATCAGGTAGTCGATATATTCATTGCCATCCTCATCCCAGACCCGGGACCCCTTGCCCTCCCGGATGATGATGCCGGGATCGAAATTGCCAAACCCGCCTGCGGGCAAAACAGCATTGGCCCGGTCGATCCACTCCGATTGCGATGTCATGTCTACGCTCCTACTGATAAACGGCCACGGGTGCGCCGAGTATGGCTTCATCGGGATCACAACCGAGCCCCGGTGTATCGTCAATGGTCAGCATGCCGTTTGTGGTGCGGCAGCCTTTTCCCGGTGCCACGTCGAGGCTCAGCATGTCCTGGCACGACCATGTGGCGCGAATGAACTCGGAGGGGATGGATTGCGACAGATGGGCTGCCTCGGTATCGGCCATGACCGAGCCGCCGGTTGCCATGACGAACATCTGGATACCGTGCGCAATCGCGACATCGCGCATGCGGCGGGCCTTGGTCAGTCCGCCGACCCTGTTCAGCTTGATACCGAACACATCGGCCAGCCCGTCGCGGGCAATGCGGGTTGCATCCTGCAGTGTTACCAGTGCCTCATCGACGCTGATGGGAGACGTTGTCACCTTGCGGATCTCTGCAATGTCGTCGAGGGTTTCTCCCGGTTGCTCGAATGTCACGCCAAGATCGGCTACGGCATTCATCACGATGCTGGCTTCACGCCGCGTCCACGCCCGGTTGACGTCATACAGCAGGATCTCCCCGGGCTTGCGATTGTGTTCGATATGGCGGATGCGCTCAATGTCCTTGTCAGTATCGCTGCCCCCGACCTTTGCAGAGTGGGCATAATACCCCATCTCGCGATAGCTGTTGATGATGTCCATCATGTAATCCGGTTCACCGGAAGAGACCGATGATGCCGCAGGCGTACCGCTTTCGCGTCTGCCGCCGAGCAAATCGGCAATCGGCAGTCCAAACGCCTTGCCCATAATGTCCCAACAGGCCAGATCAACCGGTGCCTTGGCATAAAGATGGCCGGGCAGGCAAAGGTCCATTGCGCGTTCGACCAGTTCCACCTTGCGTGGATCAAGGCCCAGGATGGCCTTTGCCATGGTCTCGATGCCGGCGCGAATGCCGGGTCCGTGCGCCGGTACATAGGTATGGCCCCACGGTGTGCCTTCGCCCCAGCCCGTGATGCCGCTGTCGGTTTCCAGTTTTACGAAACTGGCGTCGAGAACCTCAAACTTGAGCCGTCCCCCGGACAGCCAGTACGGGTCCTTCAGCGGCAGGAACTTCTGGTAGACACTGATGCGGGTAATCTTCATGCCGGGATGACCACGATGTTGCCGGTGTGGTGCTTGTCGATGAAAGCCTGCTGGGCTGTGCACAGTTGCGCAAGCGGATAAGTTGCCGCCAGCACCGGCTTGATTTCGCCGCGCTCTATATATCCGACAAGATCACCGATGATATGGGTTGGAATAACGGTTGAACCCGTGAACGTCAGATCACGCAGGTAAAGGGTGCGCAGATCGAGCTCGACCATGGGGCCGGCGATGGCGCCGGAGCAGGTGTAGCGTCCTGCGCGTTCCAGTATGTCGATCAGTTTCGGCCAGTAGGGACCACCGACAATATCTGCCACCACCGTGATTTTCTCGGTGCCCAGCGCGGCACGAAGGTCATCAGGCGCCCGCTCCAGCACGAGGTCGGGACCAAGTCTGGCGACATCGGCGTGCTTGGCTGCAGACGCCATGGCGATGACACGCGCGCCACGGCGTTTTGCCAACTGGATCAAGGCACCGCCAACACCACCGGATGCGCCCGGCACCAGCACGGTGT
Source organism: uncultured Anderseniella sp. (assembly GCA_964424975.1). Classification (GTDB taxonomy): domain Bacteria; phylum Pseudomonadota; class Alphaproteobacteria; order Rhizobiales; family Aestuariivirgaceae; genus Anderseniella. The sequence goes on along the minus strand of CAYRLR010000116.1, from coordinate 3,333 downwards.
CATGAGCGCTTACCGCTGCGCGGCACAACATGCCTTCCGCCGTGGTATAGGAGCACGAGAATGTCGCAAGCTCGGCATCAGTCAGAGGGCTGTCAACAACAGACATGTTGCGCACATCCGCAGTGGTGTATTCAGCAAAACCGCCATCCCGTTCGGAGCCGAAATACCCGGTCTTTTGCAGGTTGTCCGGATCCGACCAGTCGCGCAGCCAGGCATCTATCATGATACGTTTGCCGATGAGGGCAGCATCAGCAGCTTCGCCAACGGCGACCACGGTGCCGACAGCGTCAGCGCCCTGGATGCGCGGAAATGTAATTGGTGCGCCACCCCAGCTGGGATCATCTTCGTTGACCGTTTCATAGGCCGATCCGGTCGTGGCCTGCTCCACCGCTTTTGAATACCAGCCGGTGCGCGTGTTCACGTCGGTATTGTTCAGACCACATGCGCCAACCTTGATCAGTGCTTCCATCGGTCCAGGCGTGGGGACGGGAAAATCTTCGCGCCATTGATATTTGTCCAACCCGCCATGGCCGGTCAGCACCATGGCTTTCATGGTTTCTGGAATGGTCATTGCGCAGCAGCCTCCATGGCATCGGTGCGGGGTTTCAGGTTTTGCGGATCGTAAGCGGGTTCGCCTGCCACTGTTGCACGCCGCCATTTTTCATTGAACAGCACCTCAAGCGCAGTCCCCGGCCGGGCCGCATGCGGCTTGACATAGGCAAAGGCTAAAATCTTGCCCACCGTGTGCCCGAAAGCTACCGAGGCCGTGGAGCCGACAATCTTGCCGTCAAGCCTGACAGCCTCGCCACCATTGCCGTCCCACAAGCCATCAGGTTGTATTTCCAGGTAGGCGCAGGTCCAGGGCAGCGGTTTGTCCATGCTGGCGCGTGTCAATTGCTTGCCGAAGAATTCCTTGTCCATATTCACAAACCGCATGACGTCTGCTTCCGGCAAGGTGACCTCGTTGGTCAACTCGCCCGCGCCCTTGAACATTTTTTCCATTCGCATGGCATTCATGGTGAAGGAACCATAGTCCGCAATGCCGTGGGTTTCGCCAGCGGCCCACAAGGCATCGTAGATTGCCGGCATATGTTCGCGGGGACCGTGCAACTCCCAGCCGAGTTCGCCGGCATAGGACATGCGCAATGCCCAGACCTTGTTGCCGGCGATGCTGATCTCCTGCGCTGACATCCAGCGGAACGACGCATTGTCCAGTGCGGTATCCGTGCAGGATGCCAATACATCACGCGAGCGTGGTCCGTTTATGGTCAGTGCATTCCAGTCATATGAGCGGATGATGAAATCAGCCCTGTCAGCGTCACGATGGGCTGACAGATAATCCAGCAGCCGCTGCTCGAAGAAGGCAGCGCACGCCAGATAGAAACGATCCTGCGCCAACCGAACGATGGTCAATTCAATCTCGATCCGGCCACGCCGGTTGAGCAGGTGGGTGAGGCAAATGCCGCCGGTTTTCTGTGGCAACCGGTTGGGTGTCAGGCGATCCAGCAGGGCATGGGCATCGGGGCCGGCAACCTCCACCTTGGTGAAAGCGGTTACATCCATGATACCGACACGTTCGCGCACGGCTCTTGTCTCGAACGCCACGATGTCATGCCAGGCCGGGCGGGAGAAGGCATAGTAGTCGCGCTGTTCCAGTCCGTGGCGGGCAAACCAGCGCGGGCGCTCATGGCCATAGACTTCTTCGTACACGGCTCCCCTGGCCTTGAGTTTCTCATACAGGGACGATGGCTTGACCGGTCTTCCCGCCAGCCGATTAAAATGCGGGAACGGGATTTCGTGACGCAGGCAGTAGTCTTCCTTCGCCTTGATGACCTGCCATTCTGGTTTCGCATAAGCACCGAAACGGCGTGGATCGAATTCACGCATGGAAATATCTGCCGCGCCGTGCACCATCCAGCGAGCAAGTTCGCGGGTCAGGCCGGGGCCCCAGCCGATCCCGATCTGGGTGCCGCAGGCGCACCAGTAATTTTCTACACCGGGGGCGGGGCCGATCAGGGGGTTGCCGTCCGGCGGATGGGAAATCGCGCCGTGCACTTCGCGCTTGATCCCCAGGTCGGCAAAAACCGGCATACGCTCCATGGCGTTCTCCAGCCAGGGCATGATACGGTCATAGTCTGCCTCAAACAGCTCGTTCTCGGCTTCCCACGGGCAATGGTCTTCCCACACGGTGTTGGGGTTGTGCTTTTCATAGATACCGATAAGTCCTGACTTCTGTTCCATCCGGATGTAGCCGGAGACCAGCTTGTCATCACGGATGACCGGCAATTCCGTCTCCAGGTCAAGGAACTCGGGCACCGTGTCGGTCACCAGATAGTGGTGGGTCATCGAGGTCATCGGCAGCTGCAGGCCGGACCACTCTCCCATCTGGCGGGCATAGGTGCCACCCGCATTGACGACATGCTCGCATACGATGTCGCCTTGCTGAGTGGACACTTTCCATTCGCCGGATGGTAATTTCCGGATGTCCGTGGCGCGGCAATGGCGGATGATCTTTGCGCCGAGGCGGCGGGCGCCTGCAGCCAGGGCCTGGGTGACACCGGACGGGTCGACATGGCCATCGTCAGGCGTATAGAGCGCGCCCACAACGCCATCGAGATTGTAGAACGGGTGCAGCGTGCGAATAAAATCAGGGGTCACCAGTTCGATGTTGAAGCCAAGTGCGCGACCGACCGACAGTGTCTGGCGCAGCCAGTCCATCTCGTCGGGGTCATAAGCCAGGCGGAACGACCCGCATCCGTGCCATGTCACCGACTGGCCGGTTTCTTTCTCCAGCGCACCGGCATACAGACCAATATTGTAGTCGACGCATTTGCCAAGACCGTAGCTGGACGTCGAGTGCGTTATCTGGCCGGCCGCATGCCATGTGGATCCGGAGGTGAGTTCCGCCTTCTCCAGCAGCACGATATCGCTCCAGCCCTCGTGCGCCAGATGATAGGCGACACCGCAGCCCATAACACCGCCACCGACAATCACTACACGTGCGTGAGAGGGAACCATAATTCAACTCCGGAGCAAATATTTGATATATACAGGACTATCGTACAATTGTACGCTGATCAATCATGAATGATATAAATGTACCATCAAGTGAACAAACCGCGCCTCCCGAACTTCTGGAGCGCCTGACTGCGGAGTTGGACAGGCTGACGCCGGAGTTGCGCAAGGCAGCGGCTTTCGTTCTGGAAAACCCGAACGAGGTAGGCGTCAGTTCCATCCGCGAAATGGCGCTCGCGGCCGAGGTGAAACCCAACACGCTGGTACGCATGGCGCGCGTGATGGGTTTTGACGGCTACGATGATTTTCGTGAACCGT
>CAYRLR010000115.1:0-7434 GCA_964424975.1 uncultured Anderseniella sp. | reverse complement strand
TGACATTGGAGACCGTACTGGGCATTGCTGTATTGCCTTTTGCTGACACTTGTTTAGGAACCGGCTTAGTCGGGTGCTAGTTTATAGCATGACCCGCAAATGTGTATCCGGCCTTGCCAGTTTAGACATGCCGGAATGATTGTTTAGGGTGCGCCGTTGAATTTATCAAAACCCGGGTCATTGCAGGTCATGGACAGTCGGGCTGCAGCCATAAGCTTGTGACGTGTTGCCGCTTTGCCATGCCGGCCGGCATGGGTATGAATGCCAGCATGAAAAAGTCCACGGCCATCCTCGCGCTCTCCTGCCTGCTTCTGGCAACCGGCATCGGGGCAAGCGCACTGTTGTTTGCGCCCGATACTTCAAGAACCAGTGTGGTCAGTTCCGGAACAGCACTGGTTGGCGGTGCATTTGAAGCCACCAATCAGGACGGCAAGCGGGTCAGCGACAAGGATTTTCTCGGCAAATACACCCTGTTCTATTTCGGCTATACATTTTGTCCCGATATCTGCCCGGCTGAATTGCAGGTGATCTCTGCCGCCCTGAGCGAGATTGACGGGGCAAGGGACAAGTTCAATCTGGTGTTCGTCACCGTTGATCCTGCCCGCGACACACCTGAAATCATGAAAGAGTATGTTGCCCACTTCTGGCCGGGAACCATCGGCCTGTCGGGATCGGCAGAAGATATCCGGAAGATCGCGGCGGCATACCGGGTCTATTATGCGCGACCCGATGCTGCAGAAGCCGACAACGACTCCTATCTCATGGACCATTCCAGCATCGTCTACCTGATGGGACCGGATGGCCGGTTCATTCGTCACTTCCCATACGGCACATCCGCTGATGATATGAAAAACGCCCTGCAAAACGCCATAAATAGTTGAAAAACATCAAGTATCTGCTAGCATATACTTTCGACTTAAGACTTGGCTGAGCGATTGCTCTTGGGTGCGCAATAGTGCTATGCTGCACTGCAGCAATCCAGCTCAAGCCTATTCCGGCGCATGGTGACCAATCAATGCTTTACATGATGTATGAACTGAACCACGCAGCAGTTGCGCCACTGCGGCTGGCCGCAAAATACAGTCACCAGTTCTGGAGCAATTCTGCAAACCCCATCGCGGACACGGAATTTGGCCGGTCATACGCAGCATCGCTTGGAATGTTCGAGCGCCTGACCAGGCGTTATGGCAAGCCGGAGTTCGGCATTACCGCCACAGAAGTTGAGGGCAAGGCATGTGCCGTGCACGAAGCCAGCATCTGGGAAAAACCGTTTTGCAGCCTGCTGCATTTCAACCGTCAGTTTGAAACCGCGCCGACCGACCCCAAGCAACATCAGAAGATACTGATTGTCGCGCCAATGTCCGGGCACTACGCAACCTTGTTGCGCGGCACCGTCGAAGCGATGCTGCCGCATGGCGATGTATATGTCACCGACTGGGTGGATGCACGAGATGTGCCCGGTTCAAAAGGCAGTTTCGACCTCGATGACTATATCGACTACGTCATTGAAATGATCCAGCATCTTGGTGAGAACGTGCATGTCATGGCAGTGTGTCAGCCAACCGTTCCGGTGCTGGCAGCAGTCTCCCTCATGCATCAGCGCAAGGACAAGTTACTGCCGGCATCAATGACACTGATGGGCGGGCCTATCGATACCCGCCGCAATCCCACTACCGTCAACGAGATGGCAACCGAACGCGGTATAGACTGGTTCAAACGGCACGTAATCGTGCGGGTGCCATTGCCAAATGCAGGTTTCATGCGCCAGGTGTATCCAGGCTTCCTGCAGCTTTCAGGTTTCATGACCATGAATCTGGACCGGCATGTTGATGCGCACCGCGAGCTGTTCCGGCATCTTGTCGACGGTGATGGAGACTCGGCTGAAAAACACGAAGAATTCTATGACGAGTATATGTCGGTGATGGATCTGACGGCGGAATTTTACCTGCAGACGGTGGACAGGGTGTTTGTGAAACAGGCTCTGCCCAAGGGCGAGTTCACCTACCGCGACCAACTCATAAAACCTGCTTCAATTACCGAAACAGCCCTGATGACGGTCGAAGGCGAGAACGACGATATTTCCGGAATCGGGCAATCCGAAGCAGCACACGGGTTGTGCACCAGCCTGCCCGAGAATATGCGTGATCATCACCTGCAGGAAAAAGTCGGCCATTACGGTGTTTTCAACGGCTCCCGCTTCCGCGCTCACATCGTGCCGCGCCTGGTTGCGTTCATGCACAAACACAATGCGCAAACGTAGAGCATTTGCCACTCGGATAGTGGCAGTGCATCAGCCCTGAAACTGTTCATGCTTTCAGGGCACACGCAGTAATCACGAATCAGCTATAATCCGGGCATGTCACTTTCTTCCCTCAAGCGTCTGTTCACTGGCGAGCCCGACAGCCTGAATGGCCCGGACAGCCTGCTGATAGACGGCCGTACCGTAGCTGTGCGCTATCGTGGAAATGCACAGGCCAGACGCATCATCATGCGGATGGACAAACATGGACACGGCATCGTGCTCACCGTGCCAACAGGCACCAGCGCGCAAGCCGCCCATCAGTTTGCCCAGGGCCAGGCGGGCTGGATATGGCAAAGACTTGCACCGGAAAGCCAGGCGCCCGCGACGCTCGACGGGTGCAGCATTACAATCCGCGACACCGAGCATGTGATTGAAGCCACGACCGGCCGCGGTGCGCCGGTTCACATTCGCGATCTGCCGTCACCGCGCCTGATGGTTCGCGGTGATGCGGAACACATGCAGCGCCGGATTACCGATTTTCTCAAGCGTGAAGCACGCCGCGACCTGGAAAAGGCATCACGCGGCTATGCCGAAGCCATGCAGGTTGAATTCATGCGGCTCAGCGTGCGCGATACAACTAGCCGCTGGGGATCATGTTCCAGCACCGGGACACTGTCCTATTCATGGCGTCTGATCATGGCCCCGCCGAAGGTCCTGGATTATGTATGCGCCCACGAAGTTGCGCATATCGAGCAAATGAACCACGGTCCCGAGTTCTGGAAACTGGTCTACCGGCATTGCCCCCACACCGACTATGCGAGAAACTGGCTGAAGCGCCACGGGCAGACCCTGCACAAACTGCCGGTTTGATTGTATTGCCCGCAGCACGCGCTCGCGCGTGCATCAGGTCCGCCAATACGGATCACCTGCTTTGCAGCAATTCATCAAGGCGCCGCTGGTTGTTGGTTTTCTCAATCCGCCGCTTTTGCACCCGGCCAACATCCGGCTCGGGTTCGGGTTCCGGCGCAGGTGCCAGGAAAATATTGCGCAGGCTGTCGACAAATCCACCCCGATTGTAGGAGTTGTCCTCCTCGGCATAGGCAATAGCTGGACCGTCAGGTTGATAGTAACCGGGCAGCGGCACTGGTTCGAGACCCGCGTGTGCCGAGTTCATCACGCTGGCAAAGATGCGCGCCGGCATGGAGCCGCCGGTTACCTTTTTGGTGGGAGAATTGTCGTCATTGCCAATCCACACACCGGCAATCAGGTGAGAGGTGTAGCCGATGAACCAGGCATCGCGGTAGTCCTGGGTTGTTCCGGTTTTACCACCGGTTTCATGGCCTGTGACCTTTGCCGCTCTGCCGGTGCCTTCCTCGACGACGGCGCGCATCATGTGGTTCATGGCGCCAAGCGATTCAAACGAGATGACCGATCCCGGCCCGCTGCCGGAACGGTCATACAACACCTTGCCGTCGCGCGTGGTTATGCGGGTGATCACATGGGGCAGAACACCGGTGCCGCCATTGGCAAACGGCACATAGGCCGACGTCAATTGCAGCAATGAAACTTCAGATGTTCCCAGCGCGATGGAGGCATTGGCAACCAGGGGAGACGCGATCCCCAGCCGGCGGGCGGTTGCCGCCACATTGTCGGGCCCAACCTCGATGGCAAGTTTTGCAGCCACCGTGTTGATGGATGATGCCAACGCCTTGGTGAGCGTGACCGGGCCCAGGTATTTTCGCCTGTAATTGTCCGGTGACCAGTTGCCGAACGTGACCGGCTCATCAATCTTGCGGGTTCTTGGCGTCATGCCGGCATCAATGGCGGCGAGGTATACGAACGGTTTGAAAGCGGAACCGGGCTGACGCTGTGCCTTCACGGCACGGTTGAACTGGCTCTTGATATAAGACCGGCCGCCAATCATGGCACGCACCGCGCCGGTCGTATCCAGGACAACCATGGCGGCTTCGGAAGCCGCAAATTTTTTCCCGTTTCTGTCAAGTTCGGCACGCACCGCCTTTTCGGCAGATATCTGCAGCACAGGATCAATCGTGGTCTCCACAACCACGCTGTCGTTCAACTCGCCAATCAGTTCCGGCAGAGTTTCACTGACCCAGTCGACCACATAGCGTTTGGCCGGAACATAGGTTGAACCAGGTGCCCTGGCACTCACGCCACGCGTTGAATCTGCTTCTGCCTTGGTAATGAAACCGGCCCGCACCATATCCGACAGAACCTCGCGGGCGCGCGTATTGGCGCGCTTGGTGCTGGCTATCGGATTATAGCGGCTGGGCGCTTTCAATACCGCAGCAAGCACCGCAGCTTCCGACAGGTTGACATCGCGGGCCGATTTCCCAAAAAACTTCTGTGCCGCCTTGTCGATACCGGTGGCGCCGGCGCCAAAGTAAACCCGGTTCATGTACAGCTGCAGGATCTCATCCTTGGAGAACTTGCTTTCAAGCCAGACCGCCAGAATGGCTTCCTGGACCTTTCTTTCCAGCGTGCGTTCCGGTTTCAGAAAAAGGTTCTTGGCCAATTGCTGGGTGATCGTCGACCCGCCCTGAACCGTCCCTCCTGCGCGATAATTGGCATACAGCGCTCGGGCAATACCAAATGGATCAATGCCGAAATGTGACCGGAAACGCCGGTCTTCAACTGCAATGATGGCCTGTGGCACGTAGGGGGGCAGTTCATCTATGCGAACCGCGTCACCAAAAAACGCGCCGCGCTCGGCCAGAACCGACCCGTCGGCGGCCAGCAGCATTATTCCCGGCTCGCGCTCGGGGATGTTGAACAGACCCTGCTTGTCCAGGTTGACGAACAGGTATGCCGTGGTGGCGAACACTGCGAGCATGGCCCACAAGCCGACCATCATGCCCCAGGCCACAAGCTTGAAGACCACAGAGCGCTTGCGTCGGGGTTTGCGGCTTCGACCGGTGGTATTGGGGGTGACATCAGCTTTTCTGCGCGGGCCGGAGCCGGCGAATACAGGTTCGCGCCGGCGCGGGCCGCCACGGCGCTTCTGTTTCTTTTTGCCTAATCCAAACACGCGAAATAAGTCCTAAAGGTTTGCCGGCAAGAACTGGTCCCCAAACCCGGATTTGTCTTGTTCAGGATGATGTTTCGCTGAAACAAGCAAAGCCATACCCGTGCTCCCTACCAAGATGTCAAAGCGGAATGCGGGCGCAAACCGTGCGCTTTTACACGTCCCGCTGCCGGCAACAGGACACTAGCGTTTGCGCGTTAACCGGCTGTTAACGCTGCCCGGTAAAGCGGCGCGCTGATAATCTGTTGCATCCGAGGTGCGACTTAATCGTGTCACTACAATGGCAGCCTGCAAATTGCAGTATCCGGATCCGGTTTGCGACTGCTGGTTGCAAGACCAGGAATCTCCATGTTCTAAACGTCCAGATTGGCCACGTTCAGGGCATTCTCGCGAATGAAATCACGCCGAGGTTCCACGACGTCACCCATCAGTTTGGTAAACAGATCATCGGCTTCATCGAGCTCCGAAACCTTGACCCGCAGCAGCGATCTAACGTTCTTGTCGAGCGTCGTTTCCCACAGCTGCTCGGGGTTCATTTCGCCAAGGCCCTTGTAACGCTGCATGGATATACCCTTGCGGCCCTGGGCAAACACGGCGTCGATCAAATCCATGGGTGAATAGATCGCGATCTCGATTTCCTTGCGGCGCAGCTTGGCCGGACTGGTATAAACTTCCTGCAAATGCGCCGCCAGACGGTCCAGGCGTATTGCCTCGGACGATCCGATCATGCGGGCATCAAGCGTATGTGCTTCGCGCACGCCGCGCAGTTCGCGGCTGAACGTCAGACCGCCATCGGCATCGGCCATGCCCTCCCAGCCAAGCTCGGTTTCTTCGGATATGGTGTCCAGTCTGCGGGCGATATCGGCTGCCGCGGCATTGGCCGTTTCCTGGCTGCCGACGACCTCCGGGTTGAAGGCGCCGGCGATTGCTGCCTGTTCAACCACATTGCGCGAATACCGCGTATGCAGGCTCTCAAGGGCAGAGCGCACCTGAAGGGCACTGTTGATGATGCCACGCAGATCCTGGCTGGCATGTTCGACCCCGTCTGCGGTTACCAGCACGGTGTCTTCCATACCCTGGTCAACCAGAAACTCCTCAAGAGCGGCGTCGTCCTTAAGGTATTGTTCCGATGAACCGCGCTTGACCTTGTACAGGGGCGGCTGGGCGATGAACAGATGGCCGCGCTCGATCACTTCGGGCATCTGCCGGTAGAAGAAGGTCAGCAGCAGGGTGCGAATGTGGGCACCGTCCACGTCAGCATCGGTCATGATGATGATCTTGTGATAACGCAATTTGTCTATGTTGAAATCATCCCGCCCGATACCTGTTCCAAGCGCAGTGATAAGCGTACCGATTTCCTGACTGCCCAGCATCCTGTCGAAGCGGGCGCGCTCCACATTGAGGATCTTGCCACGCAACGGCAACACGGCCTGGTTCTCGCGGTTGCGCGCCTGTTTGGCAGAACCGCCGGCAGAGTCGCCTTCGACAATGAACAGTTCGGATTTTGCAGGATCGCGCTCCTGGCAGTCGGCCAGCTTGCCCGGCAGCGATGCGACATCAAGCGCGCCCTTGCGCCGGGTCAGTTCACGCGCCTTGCGGGCTGCTTCACGCGCGGCAGCTGCTTCGGCAACCTTGGACACAATGGCACGCGCTTCGGCCGGATGTTCTTCAAACCAGGTAGACAGACCCTCACCCACCGAGCTTTCCACGATGGGTCTGACTTCGGACGAAACCAGCTTGTCCTTGGTCTGCGAGGAAAACTTCGGATCCGGCACCTTGACCGACAGGACACAGGTCAGGCCTTCGCGCGCATCATCACCGGTCAGGGAGACTTTTTCTTTCTTGGCGATGCCGGATGAGTTGGCATAATTGTTGACGATGCGGGTCAGCGCACCGCGAAAACCGGCAAGGTGGGTGCCGCCGTCACGCTGCGGAATGTTGTTGGTAAAGCACAGCACGTTCTCATGGTAGCTGTCGTTCCAGCCTAGGGCACACTCGACAGTCACGTCGTCCTTTTCGATATTTATCGAGATCGGTTCCGGCAACATTGGCTGCTTGGCACGGTCGAGATACTGCACAAATGCCGAGATACCCCCTTCGTAATGCAGATCTACGCTGACGTCTGCAACCGGCCCATGAAGATCAG
>CAYRLR010000114.1:0-7518 GCA_964424975.1 uncultured Anderseniella sp. | reverse complement strand
GATTTCACGAACCCGCTCCTTGAGACGGGCCTTGCGTGCCTGCCAGGCCACGCCGCCGAGTTTGTCGAGATTGGCGCCGGCATCGTCCGAGCCATAGCGCGACAGCAGTTCGATGTTTTCCACCGGCAGGAAAAGACGGTCACCCCCGTGGTACTGCAAGTACAGGCAGTCATGCGGGGCGCCCTGCACGTCAATCACCTTGAGGCCCTCGAAACGGCCAATGCCGTGATCCACATGAACCACCAGGTCCCCGACATTGAGGGACGCCAGTTCTGAAATGAATTCACTGGCTTTCTTCTGACGTTTGCCGCGCCGTACCAGGCGGTCACCAAGTATGTCCTGTTCCCCGATAACGGCCAGATCGTCGGTTTCAAAACCGGTCTCCAGGCCCAGTACGATGACGGATACCATGTCCTTGGAACGTTTGAGCGCTTCTGGTCCGTCTTTTGCCGGCACCACGAGGCCCAGATCATGATCCTTCAGAATGCCCAGCAGGCGGTCGCGTGATCCTTCAGTCCATGCTGCCAGCAGCACCCGTTTACCGGATTTCTGACGACCCCAGACATGATCAACCACGGCGTCATAGACATTGCGCCCGGCCTCGGCGCGTTCTGCAGCAAAGCTGCGGCCCTGCCTGCCATGAGCCGAGATCACCCGCAGGCGGGAACCCTCAGGTGCCTCGAACGGCGTCAATGCCACAACAGGATATTGTGCGGCAAGATCGGACCATGACTCAGTGGAAAGGAACATCTTCTCAGGCGGCAGGGGTTTGTAAACCGGTGCGCCGAACGTGTCCTTGTTGAGGGCCTCTATCCGGGCCTGGTAGTATTCCTCAATCAGGGTGCAACGCGCGTCAATGGACTCTTCGGCAAGATGGTCCATGGTGAGCACGCAATTGCCAGCATAATCCAGCACGGTCTCCAGCTTTTCATAGAATAAAGCCAGCCAGTGTTCCACGCCCTGATAGCGTCTGCCAGCCGATACAGCTTCATAAACCGCATCATTCATCCCGGTGCCGGAAAACTGTGCCGTATAGGACGTGCGAAACTGGGCGATGGTTTCGTCGTTCAGCAGAACTTCGTTTGCCGCATCCAGTTTCAGACCCTGCAGTTGACCGGTGGTCCGTTGCGACTGGGCATCGAAACTTCGTATTGATTCCAGTGTATCACCGAAAAAGTCCAGTCTTACCGGTTCTTCGCTGCCGGGCGGATAGATATCGATTATCCCGCCCCTGATGGCGAAGTCCCCGGGGTCAACCACCGTGCCGGTCCGTGTAAAACCGTTGACGGCCAGATATTGCTGCAGTTCGTTGGTATCCACCCGGCTGCCGGGCTTTGCCGCAAAACTGGCTGACCTGAGGATCTCGCGAGGCGGCACTTTCTGGATGATCGCATTGGCGGTCGTCAAAAGCACGGCGGGTTTGTCAATTTTACCCGCAGCCAACCGGGTCAGCGCGCTCATGCGCTTGGCAAGGATGTCTGCTACCGGCGATACCCGGTCATACGGCAGGCAGTCCCAGGCGGGAAACGGAATGATATTTACTTCCGGAGCGAAGAAGGTAATCGCCTCACCGATCATGGAGGCGCGCTGGTCGTCACGCGCCACATGTACCACCAGGCGGTCCTCGGCCAGCCGCGTAATTTCGCCTGCAACCTTGCCGTCGAGCCCCTCCGGGGCACCCGATACTATCACCTTGCCAGGCGAAGCAATGGCGCTCTTCAGCTCAATACGTTTCATTCAGGGTTTCCGAAAAACGTTTCATCAAAACGCACTGACAGCATCTCCTTGAGCAGTGCTGATTGCTGTTCGCGAGGCACCGGTTGTGCGCCTGTCAGCCAGGCCAGCAAATCCTGATCCGGGATTTCCAGAATGCGTTCCAGTTCCTGCAACTCGGCCTCGTCAGATTGTTCAATCCTGCCTTGCACAAACGTCCCCATGACGATGTCCATCTCCTTGATGCCCCGGTGGCAGGCCCGCCAGACTATACGCTTACGCCGGTTTTCGTCGGTTGCAGTCACAGTTTGTGTCCGATGCAAAGAGAATGAATAACATGTGGAGGTTGGAATTAGTGTGCCCGGCGGTTTATGTAAGAACTGCACATGAAACGCAACCGGGCAAGACCACTGTCCGGACAATTCGACCAATCAACCGGGGCGCCATGCGACCAGAAATTCTGAACAGGTATTTTGCTTCTGCCAGCGCGCTCAAGGGAATAGGTGCGAAGGTTGAAAAAACGCTGGCAGGCCTGGTGCGTCCGCAAAGCGGTGAACCGGGCGCGGCTGATCTGTCTGCCCGGCTGGTTGATCTGTTGTTCCATTTACCCGCCGGTGTCATTGATCGGCGAAACCGCCCTGCCATAAACAATCTGCCGCAAAGCGGCATCATCACCATCGAGGCGCAGGTCGGCCAGCACAAGGCACCACCACGCCACAACCGGAGAGTGCCCTACCGTGTCGACGTATTCGATGACACCGGTTCGCTGCCCTTGGTGTTTTTTCACTCGCACGGGCCCTATCTCGAGCGATTGTTGCCGGAAGGCGAGACCCGGTTTATCTCCGGCAAGATCGAATGGTATGGCGGCACACCGCAAATTGTCCACCCCGACCATATCCTGACAGCCGAGCAGTTTGCCGACATGCCGTTACTCGAACCTGTCTATCCGCTGACTGCGGGGGTCTCCGGCAAAATACTCGGCAAGGCCATACGCCAGATACTGGCAGACGTTCCCCAATTGCCGGAGTGGCAGGATGCGGCGTGGATTGCAGCCCGCAAACTACCGTCCTTCCAGGCCGCCCTTGCAACACTCCACAACCCCGAAGATGCTGATGATCTGGAACCCGACAGCCCGGCAAGACAACGCCTTGCCTATGACGAACTCCTGGCCAACCAGTTGGCGCTTGCCCTGGTACGCCGTCATATGAAACGTGCCTCAGGCAGGGCATTGAAAGGCGAAGGCGAAAGACGGCGTCAAATCGTCGATGCATTGCCGTTCTCGCTCACGGAAAGCCAGCAACTTGCGGTGTCTGAAATCACTGCCGACATGGCGTCGCCGGATCGCATGTTGCGGCTGCTGCAGGGCGACGTTGGATCAGGCAAGACCATAGTCGGTCTTCTCGCCATGGCCGCCGCCGCAGAAGCCGGCACACAGTCCGCCCTCATGGTGCCAACCGACATCCTGGCCCGCCAGCACATCGCTAGCATACAACCACTGGCCCGCGCTGCCGGTCTCAAGGCGGCAATTCTGACAGGCCGGGAAAAGGGACAGTCGCGCCAGCAACTTCTCGACGAGCTGTCGTCCGGAGAAATAGACATCCTGATTGGCACACACGCCCTGTTCCAGGCCGGTGTCAGTTTCGCAGATCTTGGTCTCGTGATCATTGATGAACAACACCGCTTCGGCGTCCATCAGCGCCTGGCCCTCCAGTCCAAGTCAAGGCGACCGGCCGATCTGCTGGTGATGACGGCCACGCCTATTCCACGTACCCTCGCCCTGACCGCCTATGGTGACATGGACATCACCCGGCTCATCGGCAAACCTGCTGGCCGCAAACCGGTTGAGACGCGTGTGATGCCGCTGGAAAAACTGGACCAGATTGTCGACGCGCTCGAACGCGCTGTTTCACAGGGCAAGCGAGCCTACTGGGTATGCCCTCTGGTCGAGGAGAGTGACTTCATCGACAAAACGGCGGCAGAAGCCCGTTTCAGCACTTTGCAGGCACGATTTGGCAACAAGGTCGGCCTGGTGCACGGACGTATGAAAGGCCCCGAAAAAGATGCCGTGATGGCACAATTCAAGAACGGTGAGTTGTCCATCCTTGTATCAACGACAGTCATCGAAGTGGGCGTGGATGTGCCCGAAGCCTCCATAATGATCATCGAGAATGCCGAGCGTTTCGGATTAGCGCAACTGCATCAACTACGCGGGCGCGTCGGTCGCGGTACGGATGCTTCCAGTTGCGTGCTGGTCTATGATGGCGTGCTCGGCGAAATTGCGGCAGCGCGGCTGAAAATCATGCGCGAAACCGAAGATGGTTTCATCATTGCAGAACAGGACCTGAAGCTGCGTGGCTCAGGAGAGGTGCTGGGGACCAGGCAGTCAGGTGTCGCCAGCTTCAGGCTGGCCGACCTTGGCCGGCGCGTGATGACGCAAAGCTCATTCTTGAAACCGATCCCGACCTGAACGGCGCCAGGTCACAGGCATTGCGTATCCTGCTCTATATGTTCGAGCGCGATGACGCTATTCGGCTGTTATCGGCCGGTTGACCGTCACTGCGATGCCCCGTTCGAGCAACACAAGCATGGCTGGACGATGTGGTCAGCGCTTTTTGGCGGCTTTTTTCGCAGGAGATTTCTTGGCGTCGGCTGAAACTTTGTGAACCGGGTTCAATACCTGGTCGGGATGGGCGATCAGCATTGACAATGTATCGTCATCCTCCACGATCGACGCGCTTGCCTCACGCATCTGCGTCGGTGTCACCAGGCCTGCGGAAATGACCAGTTTGGCGGCCTCTTCGACCGTCAAATCAAGAATCGTCACTTCCTTCTTCTCGACAAAGAACAGGAAGCCGGACGTGGGATTGGGCGTCGTCGGCATGAACGCCGAATAATATGTGACACCAGGCGGCAATCCAATCTCGCCGGAATCCAGTTCGCGAGCAATGAAGCACACGACATTAACTCCCTTGCGGGGGTAACCGATAAGGCCCACGGACGAAAAATTACTGGCATTCGACGACAATGCTGTCTCGAATATCTGTTTCACGGCCTTGTAGACAGATCGGACAATCGGCATCCGGTCGAGGGTCCGCTCACCGAAATTCAACAGGGTTCGGCCAACAAGATTGGCCGCCAGCGCGCCGATCAGGGTAATTCCAACAAGCGCGAATACCAGTCCGACGCCGGGCAGCGTGAACGGGAGATAATGATCGGGATTGTAGATTGTCGGGATATAGGGCTTCAACCAGCTGTCAAACAGCGAAACAAACCACCAAACCAGCCAGATCGTGATGGCGATCGGTGAAGCCACAACGACACCGGTCAGAAAATATGTCCTCAACTTGCCAAACATCAGCTATCGGTAAACTCCTGAATCTCACAAAATTCGAGCACTGCAATCACAACAATAATAAGTGCCATAGCATGCTCTCAACACGACTGCTACAACCCAGTTTGCAATTCATTAACACGGCCAACCACCATCGCGGGAGACGACAATATTGTCAGGTCGATTAACGGCGCGCCAGCATATTTTGCGTGTTCTTGGGTTCATCTTTGTGGCCTTGGGGCTTGTCGGCGCATTTTTACCACTGCTGCCCACGACGCCGTTTTTGCTGTTGGCGCTGGCATGTTTCGCCCGGTCTTCTGCGGGTCTCCACGACTGGCTTACAGGCCATGCGTTGCTGGGGCCATATATTGTCGATTGGGAACGTGACCGGTCCATTCCCCTGGCCGCGAAGATAACCTCACTGGTAATGATGTCGGCAAGTTTTACCTGGCTGGCAGCAGCAACTAGTGCGCCCGCCATCGCAATCTGGATGACGGGCGCAATTCTGACCTGTGTTGCTGTCTACATTGTTACAAGACCAACGTCTCGCTAGGATTCAGACAAGAACCAGCGACGATCATCAACCCGCAGCATGAGCGATGAAGCAACCGGTGCCTTCCCGCTTCAAATCGCGGCACAGGCGCCTGGCCTGGGCTTTTTCCAGCTTGTGAACACGAAGGCGGTAATAAATCCCCTTGCCTTCGACTTCAGCCCGCACGACACCCGCAGTCTGCTTGCTGAGCAGTTTTCCATGACGGGTTTTCAGGGCATCCCAATTGTCCCAGGCCTTGCCGGGCTGGCGTTGCGATACAAGCTGTACGGTCCAGCCTTCCAGCTTCACGGCCACATTTGAGGTGTCTTCGTCGATATTCACGTTTGCCGTTTCAACAGGCGCAGATACCGGCTCAACACGCACCACCTTTGCGGGTGCCTTGGTTACAGCTGTTTCAATAGTACGGCTGGCGACACGGGTCGGGATATCAGGCACCGCGGCAACATGCTCAACAGAAATGGTTTCCGGCTCCTGGACCTTCAACGGTGCCACTTCTGCCATGGTTTTGGTCTTAGCGACCGGTTGGCTAACCGCTGCCAGCATGATACCGGCAGCGCCTGGCTTGCCATCATTGAACAGGCCAACAGACGGTGCCACAGGCTCGCGCAGCGCAATCCGCGTCACAGCGCCCGACGGTGGCTTAGTAGAGCCTGTCACGATATCATCAGCCATCAGGTTCCGGGTTGGCAAAACCGCCAGCTTGATCTGATGTTCGCTTGGGTGTTCCGGCATATCCATGCCCAGATCCCCCAACCGTTCACGAACCGGTGCGAAATCCGGCTTGATCGAATAGGCTTCAAACAACACCGCAGTTGCCTCATCCCTGTGACCCAGCTTGGCCAGCGCCAGAGCCTTGCCATAAAGCGACAGGTGCCGGTGCGGGTAATTCAGTTTCGTAGCCCGGGCATAGTCCACCAGCGCGTATTCATACTGCCCTGCCTCGCGCAGCGTGTTGGCTCGGGCATAAAACGCTTCTGACAGGTACGGATCGAGATACAGGGCATTTGTATAGTCGTCTATGGCTGCTGATTGCCTGGCCATGTTCGAGTTTGCCAACCCGCGATTATACAATGCAACAGCGCGGATTTTTGCGCTCAGCGCATCCAGTTTTATGGCCTGGCTGTAATCGGAAATTGCAGCATCATGGGCGGCAAGTTTTTGGTGAGCCAACGCCCGGTTCAACAGGGCGCGCGCTTTATCGGCAACCGTGATCTCTTCAAGAGAAAGAGCAGCGGTGTATTCGGCAATGGCCTTTTCAGGCTTGCCGGATACAAGGTGTGTGTAGGCTGACTGCATGATGGCAGTCGGCGCGGCGGAGAGGACCCCGGTGGTTTTTGAGGCGGCTGCGACGGCATTGGTGGCTACTCCGGCAACCAGGAACGCAGATAAGACAGACGCACGAACAACTAACTGTATTTTCATGATCGCGATATTGCCGCGACATGGTTAAACAATACCTAAGCAAAAGCAGAAAATTTTCGGGTACCGCCACACCGGCGTCCCGCGGCCCTATTCCACGGTTACGGATTTGGCCAGGTTACGCGGTTGGTCAACGTCAGTGCCGATGATGACAGCCGCATGATACGCCAGCAACTGCATCGGGACGGCATAGATCATCGGTGAGATAAACGGGTCAGCTTCGGGCACCGCAATGGTCTCAAACGCATCGGCAGCATGCTCCGATGCACCGGTTTGATCCGTGACCAGTATCACCTGACCGCCCCGCGCGGCTACTTCCTGCATATTGGATATGGTTTTCTCAAACAGATCATCACGTGGCGCTATCACGATAACCGGCACGTTCTCATCAATCAGCGCAATGGGGCCATGCTTGAGTTCCCCGGCGGCATATCCTTCAGCGTGAATGTAGGAGATTTCCTTCAGCTTCAACGCGCCTTCCATGGCGATCGGGTAGTTCACC
>CAYRLR010000113.1:0-7537 GCA_964424975.1 uncultured Anderseniella sp. | reverse complement strand
TCGATGGCCACACCTTTGGGATTGCCGGTCGTGCCGGACGTGTAGATTATGTAACTAAGCTGATCCGGAGAAGTTTCGGAGGCAGGAAACTGCAGACGGTCCGAACGGTGTTGGTCAATCTGCCGGCTTTCGCCGTCAATGAAAATCTTGCTGTGTTGCAGCTCAGAGAGTTTTTCCCTGAAAGCGGCCTGGGAAACGATGGTCCGCACCTCAGCATCCTCGAGGATGAAGGCTATCCGGTCGTTCGGAAAGCTCTTGTCCAGGGGCACGTATGCTGCCCGGAGCTTTTGAACTGCAAGCAATGCCACATAGGTGTCAAACGACTTGTCCAGCAGCAACGCTACACGGTCGCCTGGCCCGACGCCTTTGACCTGAAGATAACGAGCGGCCTGGT
This sequence comes from uncultured Anderseniella sp., assembly GCA_964424975.1. Classification (GTDB taxonomy): domain Bacteria; phylum Pseudomonadota; class Alphaproteobacteria; order Rhizobiales; family Aestuariivirgaceae; genus Anderseniella. The sequence goes on along the minus strand of CAYRLR010000113.1, from coordinate 7,143 downwards.
TAGCCCTGTTGTCCAGATCGCGAAAACTGTAGACACCGCTGTCCGTGATGACTGCAGGGCTGGAGTCTTCACCGGTCAGCGCGAGTTTATCGCACAGGTCTTCAAAGAGGTTTTCCAGCCTCTCGCCCTCTGTCCAGCGAACTCCTGCTGCCTCCCGTTCGATGGATGCACCGCAGTCAATTACAGGTCCGCGATGCGCCGGATGCGGCAACACCCTCGGCTCTGGATGTCTGGCTGCGATGTCCGTACGTGTCCGTCCGGCACCGTACCAGGCGTCCATGGAAAAATTCTGAATGGTCATCAGTCGGTCTCAACCAGGTCCGGTTTTTTGGAAACGGTGGTATTGCGAGCAACACTGGCGGTTCTGCCAGAGGTCGCGGCACAGTGCGTCTTTCCGGCCGATACCGGGTTGATGATCGCTTCGAATGCGTGTTCGAGAATATCCAGTCCTTCGTTCAGGTAGCAGCTCTCTATGGTCAACGGCATGAGGAACTTGATGACTTCATCATGGGACCCTGCACGTTCAAAGATCGCGCCGTTATTGAAGGCGTGTGCCGTGATTGCAGCAGCCTGTTTGGGATCCTTGCACCGAATACCGCGCATCATTCCGCGGCCACGAACCTCAACCACGTGGTCGGGGTATTGTGTCATGATCTTCTGCAGACGTCTTTCCAGCAGGTCGCCCTTTTTTGCAATGCTGGCTGCGAAGTCTTCCGTGCTCCAGTAATGATCCAGCGCGGCGGCAGCCGTTACGAAAGCGTGGTTGTTCCCCCGGAAGGTACCGTTGTGTTCAGCAGGCTTCCATTGGTCGTGCTCAGGCTTGATCAGGACGACTGCCATGGGCAGTCCAAATCCGGAAATCGACTTGGACAGTGTTATGATATCAGGCCGGATTCCAGCTGCCGTGAAGCTGAAGAAATTGCCGGTGCGGCCACAGCCGGCCTGAATGTCGTCGATTATGAGCAGTATCTCGTTTTGGCTGCAGATGGTTTGCAGTCTGCGCAACCAGTCAAAGCTGGCTGCATTGAGCCCGCCTTCTCCCTGAACCGTTTCGACAATGACTGCCGCCGGATGATCCAGGCCGCTGGCAGGATCTTCCAGCATGGCTTGCATATAGTCGAGTGTGTCGGTGTCCGGGCCAAGATATTTATCATAGGGCATGGCTACAGCCCCTTGCAATGGCACGCCAGACGCAGCACGGAAGTGGCTATTGCCCGTCAGGGCCAGAGACCCCAGGCTCACGCCATGAAACCCGTTGGTAAAGGAAATCACGTTGGTTCTGCCGGTTACCTTGCGGGCAAGTTTGATTGCAGCCTCGACTGCATTCGTGCCAGTCGGCCCCGTGAACTGTATCTTGTAGTCCAGGGCTTGCGGTTCCAGAATTGTATCATTGAACGACTGCAGAAATCTCTCTTTGGCACATGTATGCAGGTCCAGGCTGTGTGTGATGCCGTCGCTCGAAATGTATTCCAGTAGAGCCTGTTTCAAGACCGGATTGTTATGGCCATAGTTCAGCGATCCTGCGCCGGCCAGGAAATCAAGATACTTCCGGCCATCCTTGTCCCAGATGAGCGAACCCTTGGCGCGACTGCAAGTCAGCGGGAAGGCACGAGCGTACGACTGTACCGCTGACTCCCTGCGATTGAATATATCTGCTTCCGGTTTAGTGGCAGCGCGGTTGTTTCTGCGTCTCTCGGCTTTCCTTGTCGGGGTGCCACGCTGGATACGGTGACACTGTCTTTTTGCAATCGCGCTGCGGGACAACCCGGAACGCGCCGAAGACGGGCAAGATTTGCCGGTTACAGGCAGGCTGGCGGTCTGGATGATCTTGGCGCTGCCCTGAAACTCTGTACGTACATACCGGACGGCATCCAGCTTTGTGGAAAAAAGCCCACCGCGGCTGTTGGTTTCATCGCGGGCAGACCAAACCGACGGCTTGACTTCGGATATGAATACGTTGGCTGGTTTTACAGCGGTGTTGTGGTCTTCCGATGGGATATCTGTGGTCTTGTCTGTCATCGCCGTCACTCTGGTTCTTTTTGAACAATGGGTTTAAATGCCTTGAGTACGCCGGTTAATCCGCAATAACCGTGCCAAAGCGTTCCGCAATGTTCGAGGTGCTGAATTTATGGTTAACAGGGTGTATATTGCGCGATGCAGGGCGGGGAGAGATGCACAGTTCGGATATCAACGATGCGGTCCCGGCGCAGCAGGATTTCCCGGCTGACTCTGGATGATCCAGCTTGCAGCACCTGGCGCATCAACCCGAAATCATGCTGATCCAGAATGGTACACACGGGCAACGCTGCGGACTTGTTGTTCACACGCAATTGGCCGGTGACGTTGCCTGCACTGTAGCAGGACGTATTTCGGCAGCAGATATATCATCTACTGATTGTCGGCTTTCGCCATCCACGAGATGATCGCCATGGCACCTGGCAGCCAGGCAAGCCCGGCGATGGCATAAAACAGAAACTGCCAGATTCCATGAGCGGTTGACAGATACCGTGCGCCAAGTGCCATGGCGATCAGCGCGTAGACAATCAGGAACGCGACGAAGACGAATGTCCCGATCAGTTTGCGGGTGCGGGCAGGGAGCATGGTGTTATACCGGCACGGTCATGGTCTTGGTGCGGCGCTCATAGGGTTTGAAGCCCATTTTCTGATACAGGCTCAAGGCGTGCGGTGCATCCAGTGTGCATGTCTCCACGTGCAGGGTGTCAGGCTTGTCCGCCCACGCAGTGCGCATCGCTTCCGACAACAGCCATTTGCCGATGCCGAGCCCGTGAAACTCGGGCAACAGTCCGAAATAGGCGAGCCAGTTTTGTTGCTTGTCGCGAGCATCGATTTCAAAATAGCCTGCCGGGTTGCCGCCGCAATAGGCAACATAGATGTCGACCCCATCGGCATTGATGGCGGTTGCAAGCTGGTCGTCACTGAGCAGTTTTCGATCTACCCAGTGATAGTCGCTGCCGACCGCATCATACAGGTACCGGTAATAGCTGACGGTTGGATCCTGCACATGCATCAGGGCCAGCTTGAGATTGGCAGGTGGCATCACCCTCAGCGAGGGTGGGTGATCCATGGACAGCAATGTCACCGTGGTCTCGATATCCCGGGTTTCCTGTTTCACCCCGGGTGACTTCTTTGTATTGCCGAACCCCGAAGATGGAATCTTTCGCTTCATGTGGCCGCCGCTTTCTGTGTCATCAGTCTGTTTCAATGGGGGTGTCGGGATCACTGCCCCAGTCACTCCATGAACCGTCATAGAGGGAATTGGAATTGTGCCCGTTGAGCGTCAGGCCGAGTGTCAGGATGGCAGCGGTCACGCCTGATCCGCAAGTGGTAATGACCGGTTTGGCAAGGTCAATGCCCGCTTCTTCAAAAACCTGTTTGATCGCACCGGTGGACTTTACCGTGCCGTCTGCATTGAGCAGGCTCTTGTAGTGGACATTGAACGCGCCGGGCATGTGGCCTCCGCGCATGCCGGCTCGCGGTTCAGGCTCCCGGGCCGAAAACCGGCCTGCGGCCCTGGCATCTGCAATTTGCGCCGAACCGGAAGTGATCGCATTGAGGACGTCCTGCTTGTCACGGACGCTGGATGCCGAATAGCGCGCCGTCAAATGCCGTTGCTGGCGTTTCGCGGCTGGGCCGTTTTCAACGGGGCGGTTTTCTGCCAGCCACTTCGGAAAGCCGCCATCGAGAATGGCAACATCGGAGTGGCCAAAGGTCCGGAACATCCACCAGACCCGCGCGGCCGAAAACAGACCGGCTCCATCATAGACCACGACGCGCATACCGTCGCCAATACCCATGTTCCTCATCCGCGATGCGAACTTCTCAGCTGGCGGCATGGTGTGCGGCAGGTCGCTTGTGTCGTCCGATATCTCGTCAATGTCGAAGAACACAGCGCCGGGAATGCGCTGCTCGTCATATTCTTCGCGCCCGCTGCGGCCTGCATCCGGCAGATAATAGGACGCATCCACGATGACAATATCCGGTGCATCAAGCCGTTGCTCAAGCCAGTGGGTTGAGACCAGGTGTTCGCGCTCGTCCAGCAGTGTCGGCATGTGTGTACTTTCATCTTAAACGATCAGGTTTCCGGGTGGTTTATCAGGGCAAGCCTGAACCTGCGATTGTTCTTGCCCTTCTTCTCGATCTTGGTAATCGCAATGTCGCCAATCTCGACCGTGGACGCAACATGCGTTCCACCACATGGTTGCAGATCGATACCACCGTCTTCGCCAATCGCGATCAGGCGGACCTTGCCGGATCCTATGGGCGGTTTGACCGACATTGTACGCACAAGGCCGGGATTGGCCTCCAGTTCGGCATCCGTAATCCAGCGTTGTGAAATGGCGTGGTCTGCCTGCACCAATGCCTGAAGACCTGCATTCAGTGTGTCCTTGTCGATGGCGCCGGGATCATCAATGTCGAAATCGAGCCTGCCGCCCTCCGGTGAAATCTGCCCGCCGGTGACCGGAAATGGCACCAGTGCGCACATCAGATGAAGTGCGGTATGAACCCGCATCATGCCAAACCGGCGCGGCCAGTCCAGCGTGAGTTCGACAGTTTCGCCGACAGCGGGCAGTTGCACGCCGTCTGGTGTCACATGGATGATCTGTGCGCGGTCTGGACCGTAAACCGTGGTGGCAATGGCAATGCTCGACCCGTCCGCCAGCTGCATGACACCGCTGTCTCCGGGCTGGCCGCCACCGGTAGCGTAGAAATTCGTCTGATCGAGCACAATGCCGCCGCGATCATTCACCTCCAGTACCCGGGCCGTGCAGGTCTTCACGTACGCATCATGGCGAAACAGGGTCTCAGTCATGCGATCTGTTCCTATGCTTCAGGATTGGCGGTGACATCGGGGACATTCAGCGCAGCTTCCATCCAGTCCGGTACCGGCAGATCCTTGGATCGCAGGAACTCGGGATTGTACAGCCGCGACTGGTAACGCGAACCGAAGTCGCACAGCACTGTTGCAATCGTGTGGCCGGGGCCCATTTCTCTGGCCAGTTCCATGGCCCCTGCGATGTTTACCCCGGTAGACGCGCCCATGCACAGGCCTTCATGCTTCAAAAGATCAAAGACGATCTCCACGGCCTGCTTGTCGTCAATGCGCCATGCGTGATCAATCGGTGCGCCTTCGAGGTTTGCAGTTATGCGGCCCTGGCCGATGCCTTCCGAGATGGAACTGCCTTCCGCCTTGAGTTCGCCGGTGGTGAAGTAGCTGTACAACGCGGCTCCGTGCGGGTCGGCCAGCCCGATGCGAACATCCTTGTTGCGCGCCTTGAGCGCCATGCCGATGCCGGCGACTGTGCCGCCTGATCCGGCTGCACAGATGAAACCATCTATCTTGCCGTCGGTCTGCTCCCAGATTTCCGGGCCGGTTGTTTCAATGTGGGCCTGCCGGTTGGCGACATTATCAAACTGGTTCGCCCAGATCGCGCCGCCGTCACGTTCGGCATTCAGCCGCTCCGCAAGCCGGCCGGAATAGCGCACAAAATTGTTGGGGTTCTTGTATGGAGCGGCCGGCACTTCAACCAGTTCCGCACCCAGCATCCGCAGCGTGTCTTTCTTCTCCTGGCTCTGGGTATCGGGAATGACGATAACCGATTTAAAGCCCATTGCATTGGCAACCATGGTCAGTCCGATGCCGGTATTGCCCGCAGTTCCTTCGACAATTGTACCGCCCGGCTTCAGCCGGCCCGACTTGATGGCATCGCGGATGATGAACAGGGCTGCGCGATCCTTCACCGACTGGCCCGGGTTCATGAACTCGGCCTTGCCCAGAATTGTGCAACCCGTCAGTTCCGAGGCTTTTCTCAGCTTGATAAGGGGGGTGTTGCCGATGGCCGAAATGACGTCAGGTACAAACTTCATCGATGGGTTCCGTTGTGAGCCGGGCGAAAGGCGCCGCAGGTGGCTGGTTGATTGAGATGTTTGGCTGCCCGTCGCGTATGTGTCAAGGATGTGGACGGCTCGATTTCAGCCAGACCTTGCGGAATATCCGTCCAGCAGGCCCGGACGCCACGCCCGGTAGTCATATTCGGGATCAAGCGAAGCAGCGATGCACTCGGATGTCGGGATATAGCTGGAATTCGGCATATGGAACCAGCGCAGGAAGTCGCCGGTATTGATCGTGTGATCAAGGTACAATTCCAGGATATGCTGGCTGTACCAGTGGTACTCGCCATTCATACAGGAGCTTATAAGGCTTGTATCCATGCACTGACACCACCCTTCCATATACCGACACTGTGTCACGGATTTGAATCAAGTGCCAGAATGATGCCCGCGAGTTGCTCCGCACTGGCAAGGGAAACACCGGAAATGCTGTCTTCGCGGCCGCGAATGTCATAGGTTTCCATGGCCAGGTGGGTGATGTCGGCATTCGCCGTTCGCAGGGTCGTTTGCGAAACCACGATCTGTTTACCCAGCTGTTTGGTCAAGGCTTCCAGTCTGCTTGCCGTATTGACTGTGTCGCCCAGTGCGGTGATGCGCTCGCCTGCCGTGTGCAGCTTGCTGGTGCCGATGCGACCCAGAATGACTTCGCCTGTATGAATGCCGATACCAATGCGCAGGGGCACGGACAAGGTCGCCCGGTGTATCTGGTTCAACTCGTCCAGCGCCATGCTGACGGCCACCGCCGCGCGCAGCGCATTGGCTGCACCGTGTGAACTTTCCTCGTCCATGCCGAAAATCGCCATGATGCCATCGCCCATGAACTTGTCGACATAGCCCGAGTGGGCTGTGATCGCTTCGCTCATTCTGCCCATATACTGGTTCAGGATGTGGACGACATCGTAGGGCAGGCGACCTTCGGAGAACTTCGTGAACCCGCGTATGTCAATGAACATCAAGGTGACAATCCGCTCCACCCCGTGGGCGTATTTATCCCGTCGCGACTGACTGTCGGCTGACCGGCCTGCCGGCACGAGGGGAATAACAGATAGCTGGCTGCGGGGCCTGATCTGGCAGGCGAGGCGGATATCAGGCGTGTCTACGCCGGCACGATTGAGAAGCCTGAGTTCATGGGCATCCGCCGGTAGCAGGTCCTCACCGCCGGAGACGATCTTCACCCGGCAGGTGGAACACCGCGCCCGCCCGCCGCATACGGATGCATGCGGCACGCCGCTT
>CAYRLR010000112.1:0-7569 GCA_964424975.1 uncultured Anderseniella sp. | reverse complement strand
CTGCGCTCCGCGGGGGCGCACTTCGTGCGGCGGCCGGTCGGCCTTGCCTCGGCACTGCGTGCCTCGGAGTGGAATTCATCTCTGCAACCAGTGCTATGGGTCCCCGGGACAAGCCCGAGGACGACATTTGAGAAAGGGTCCGATTTGGTAAACTTGTCATCCTTGGGCTCCGTCCCAAGGATCCATGTGCGATGAAGGTGGAGTTGGGCGTCTAGTGGGGTTTCCTTGGAGTCTCGGGGATGACGACAGTACAGTGGCGGTGCAGGGTCGGAGAACGGCGCGAAGCACGAAGTGGTGAGTAAAGCTGTTCGACCAGCAAACAAGAACGACCGGCCAAAGGCGGCTGATTTGTTCGACAAACAGCAACGCAACCCAGCCCGGCAGCATTCGCACTTGCACACGGCACCTGAATGATGAAAAACCGGGTTTGTTTCACGCCCTTCTTGCAAAGCGCTTTCATGACAACTGCAAAACAGGAATTTTTTGACGGCTTCAGGCTGGCGCTGCCGATACTGGTTGCGCCGATATCGTTTTCATTCATCGTCGGCGCGGCAAGTGTGCAGCAGGGGTTGTCTCCCCTTGAAGCCACCTTGATGAGCGCCGGCGTGTTTGCCGGTGGCGGGCAGATGCTGGCATTCGAGGTCTGGCATGAGCCGCAAGCCTGGCTGCTGGTCATGCTGGCTGCGATTTCCATCAATGTGCGGTTTGCGCTGCAGGCTGCTTCTGTCCGGCGCAAGATCAATCATTTTTCCGTGCTTGAGCGCTGGCTGACCATCGCGACACTCACTGACCCGGCCTGGGGCATGAGCGAGGTGCGTCACCTGACCCGGCAGGTGACATTTCCGTTTATTGCGGGCATCACCGTGCCGATCTATCTCATCTGGGTACTGGGGACGCTGGTTGGAGCGTTGCTGGGTAACCTGATTGAAGACCCGGCCAGGTACGGCCTGGATTTTGCGTTTGTCGGTATTTTCATTGCCCTGGCGCTGCCGTTCTGGAAACGATCGGGGGCAGTGCCCGTTGCCCTTGCCAGCGGCAGTGCGGCGATTGCCTGCAAGCTCGCCGGGTTTGGCGCCCTGTACGTTTTCCTTGGCGCGATGGCTGGTGTGCTGGTGGCGGCATTCATGGCCTGGCGCAGGACCAGGCAGGCACCATCGCCATGACGCTGGACGCCCACAACATGCTGCTCATTCTGCTGGTTACACTGGCTACCTTCGCCATGCGGGCCGGCGGTGCGGTTATCATGGCGCGGGTGCAACTCGGCCCGATTGCAACTGCGGCCTTTGAAGCGATGCCGGTTGCCGTTCTCACCGCTGTAGCTGCGCCGGCAGCGCTCACCCAGGGGGTCCCGGAAGCCATTGCGGGAGCTGCTGCGGTTATCATTGGCCTGCGGGCCCCGATGGCGGTTGTCATTTTTGTCGCCATGGCTACGGTTGTGGCCATGCGGCAATTGCTGGGATAGGCAAGATGGGTGCACGGTCACAAGAGTTCTCGGCAGGAGCAATCGCCATCTTGCCCGTGCTGATTGCCACGGCACCCATAGCGGTGTTGTTCGGCACCCTGGCGGTGGCGAAGGGGTTGTCTCCGTTTGAAGTCTGGCTGATGAGTGCCACGGTTTTTGCGGGCGCGCTGCAGTTTGTCGCCATCGACCAGTGGGCAGACCCGATTCCGCTTGGTCTGCTGGTGTTCACCGCTCTTGTGGTCAATGTGCGTCACGTCCTGATGACAGCCAGTCTCGGACGGTCGATGACCGGTTTCAGCGGACCGACCAGGTATGCCGCGATGTTCTTTCTCTCCGATGAAGCCTGGGCCTTTGCCGAACGCCGTGCTCGCGACGCAAGCCTGACGCCCGCCTATTATTTCGGCATCGGGGTTTCCATGTGGCTTGTATGGACGTCTTCATCGCTGTTGGGGGCTGTGATCGGGCGCGGACTTGGTGATCCGTCTGCCTACGGTTTCAACTTCGCGTTTTCCGCGGTGTTCATCTGCATTCTGGTCGGCTTCTGGAGTAACTGGCGCACCGGGGTGGTGCTGGCATGCAGTGGTGGAGTGTCGGCCGTGGTGTATCTGTTTGTGCCCGGCGCCTGGTACATCATGGCAGGCGCGTTTGCTGGTGTTGCTGCGGCTGCTGCGCTGCATGCGGAAATCGACGAGCAGAAAACCGACGGAGTGATGCCGTCATGAGCCTGGATACCAATACGGCGCTGGCCATCATCGGCATGGCGCTGGCAACCTATCTGACCCGCATTGCCGGACTGTGGCTGGGGCGGCTTGCCGGTGTAAAGGGCAGGGCACGATCTGCCATGGATGCCTTGCCGCCGGCCGTGCTGATGGCGGTTATCGCGCCCACGGTGCTGGCAACCGGCCTGGCGGAGACAATTTCCGCCGGCATTACCGTCATTGCCGCGTTTCGGCTGCCTTTGCTTGTCGCGGCGGCGGCAGGCGTTGCCAGCGTGGTAGCACTGCGAAGTATTATCGGTTGATTGGTGCGCAGGCTGCTTCCAGCCAGGCCTGATCGTCGTCGCTTTCCAGCCGCGGCGCAATTTTCCTGATGACCTGTGCATGGTAGTCATTGAGCCAGTCCAGTTCGGCATCGCTCATGATGGACGGCTCGACGAGGTTTCGGTCAATGGGCGAAAACGTCAGTGTTTCGAACCAGTGCATGGGCCGTTCGCCGCCCTCAATGGGGGCTGCCTCGTGCACCACGAGCAGGTTCTCGATACGTATGCCGTAATCGCCTGCCTTGTAGTACCCCGGCTCATTGGACAGGATCATGCCGGCCTTTAGCACCGTGCGGTCTGCCTTTGAAAACCGCTGCGGGCCCTCATGCACAGACAGGTAGCTGCCAACGCCGTGGCCGGTGCCATGATCAAAGTCGAGACCCGCCTCCCACAGGGGAAGCCGGGCCAGCGGGTCGAGATTTCCGCCGGTGGTGCCGGCTGGAAACCTGGCACGCGACAGGTTGATCATGCCCATCAGTACCCGGGTGAAACGGTCCTTCATTTCAGGTGTCGGCGAGCCTGCAATAATCGTACGGGTAATATCGGTTGTGCCATCCACATATTGCGCGCCGGAATCAACCAGGTAGATACGGTCTTTCTCAATCGGCAGATTGCTGGTTTCAGACACCCGGTAGTGGGGAATGGCGGCATGCGGTCCGGCACCCGAAATGGTGTCGAATGACAGATCACGCAATTCGCCGGTTTCTGCACGCAGCGTTTCCAGCTTGCGAGCTGCCGAGATCTCATCCAGTTGGCCAGAAGGTGCATTGACGTCCAGCCAGCGCAGAAACCGCGCCATGGGCACGCCATCGCGCAGGTGAGCAGCGCGTGCGCCTTCGAGTTCGGCACGGTTCTTGGTTGCACGCGGCAGGGTGCATGGACTTGTCTGATTGCTGACGGTCGCGCTGGACGCCGTCAGCGTGCGCCGAAGTGCTTCTGCTGCCCACGCGAAATCAAGTTCAACCACCGCTTCAGCAGACCCGAGCGTTTGCAATGTCTCGATCATCAGGCCGGGCGCTACCAGGCGGACATTGGCCTGGTTCAGCGCGTCGCGGGCATCTTCGTCAATTCTGGACGGGTCCAGGAACAGATCGGCGGAGGCATCGCTGTGAACAACCGCGAATGCCAGCACGGCAGGAGTGTGAGGAATGTCGTGACCGCGAATGTTGAAAAGCCATGCAACCGCATCAGCCTGGGTGAGCACGCAGGCGGATGCGGCGCGTTGCTGCAAGCCGTTGGCAATATCGCGCAGCTTATCAGCGCTGGAGGTGCCGGCAAACTGCAACGGTTGCTGTTCGACCGGCTTGGCCTGAACGGTTGGCCGGTCCTGCCAGATGCTGTCGATCGGGTTCGTGTCGAGCGCAACCAGTTCAGCGCCTGCCGCGCGGCAGGCCGCGTCGAACCGCTCAGCGTCCCGTATGGTAAGCAACCACGGATCAAAGCCAAGTTTTCCACCCTTGGGAAGGTGTTCGGTCACCCAGTCGTATGGCGAGGATTCAGGTACCTGCAAGGGTGTGATGAGATCGAGATCGATCTGGTCACGCACCTGCAGGGTGTAGCGCCCGTCAATGAAGATGGCAGCTGTTGGTTCAAGGACTATCGCGCTTCCTGCCGAACCCGAAAAACCCGTCAGCCAGTTCAGGCGTTCTGCACCGGCAGGGACATATTCGCCCTGAAACTCATCTGCACGCGGAATGATCAGGCCGTCGATGCCCAGGGCGTCCAGCCGGGATCGAAGGGCTGCAATACGGGTTGGTGTGAGATGGCGCTGGTTGGTGTCTGCAAAATTCTGAAACATTGCGGCAGACTAACCGAGAGAGCGTGTATGGGCAATGGACCGGGTGGGTTGATTCCGTCGCAACTTTGCATTGTGCAATGCAGTAATCTCAACAATTTCAGGCTGCAGGAGGTGCCATGTTTATGTGCAATTGATTGTTTTTGACACAGCGATACGCCGTGGTCGGAGCTTCTGGCAATCGGAATGGGTGTTCTGAATGCTGATCGTCTTTTCAATGTGTTGATATTGTTTTGTTAATTTCGGTTATCCAAGACTGTTAACCGGTTGTAAATGTCGATATGCGCAGTGCGCATATCAGGGATATCAAAACATCTCTGGTAAAAAATCATGCACTCAACATATACGGAGCATACAAATTGTGCGGCGCAATAAAAAGCGTGGCACCAAACTTAATCAGCACCGGAATTCAGGTAAAAAACGGCCGGTGCATCTGTTGAAATCGGAGAAATGAAATGGTCGTCGTCGTTGCAAACCGTGCAGTCGAAATGCGCGATGGAGCCAGTCTCGACTTTGTTGGGCAACTGAGCCGTATCGCGAACAATGTGAAAACCTATGCACATCGCCGTCGGGTACAGACTCGCCTTGAGGCCCTTGATGACAGAATGCTTGCAGACATCGGTCTGGATCGCTCTGACATCCGGGCACATGTCTGGGGTCGCTAGATCAAAAGCGTTTCTGCATCTGGTTAAACTATGGGTTTCAGGAGGGATGGTTCAGGCCATCCCTCTTTGTTTTCGGGCAAGCGTCAATGTGGCCCAGTTGGCATCGACCAGCGTGTCGATAATGCACAAGCCCTGGGCAAGATAAGATGCACGCACCATGCGGACCTGATCACTTGTCAGGCCGGACAGTATCAGCCTGCCGCGTGTGCTGAGTGCCCTGGCGATTGCCGGTGCCAGCGACATCAGCGGCCGCGCCAGGATATTGGCAACAATCAAATCATAAGGCGCGTGCGCGGAGATTGACGGATGGTCCAGTCCTGCCGCTGTCACGCATTGCATCAGGTGGGCGGTGCCGTTGATGCGGGCATTGTCCCTGGTGACCTTGACCGCATCAATATCAATGTCGCTGGCAATAGCGGGCATTCCGGTCAGTTTACAGACTGCGATCGCCAGCACGCCGGACCCGCAGCCGACATCCAGGCAATTGACCGGTTTGTATGATTTCAATGTTCGCTGAACGGCCAGCAGGCAGCCGCGCGTTGTGTTGTGATGACCGGTGCCGAAGGCAAGGCCGGCGTCGATTTCTATATTGATGCTCCCCGGCGGGCGCAGGTGGCGATCATGGTTGCCGTGCACAAACAGGCGACCGGCAACAACCGGGGCCAGACCGGCAAGGCTTTCGCGTACCCAGTCTTTTTGCGGTACGGCACCTATGCTCAGTTTCGTGTTGCCCAGACCGGCGCGCTGTAGCGCCTCACCAATATCTCTGGCTTCAGGTTCATCTGCATAGATCGCTTCGATCCGCCAAAGATCCCGGGCCTCATCGGTTTCCACCATGCTGACGGCAAGTGCCTCGGGCCATGGACAGGCCTCCAGGACATCTGACAGTTGCATGGCGGTCTGCCTGGCCAGACCGGCTGATGTCAGGATGAATTGCTGGTTCATTTGCGAAGGTCCAGGGCGAGTTTGTCAACATAAGCCATCAGGTGTTCCAGATCGTCAACGGCAATGATGACGGGGGTTATGCCAAGGGGAAATTCAGGGGTGGTGCGGAACTCCCGGATGATGACAAAGCTCGGGTGTGGGCGCAATGCATAAAAAACCTCGAACTTGTGCCGCCAGTCTTCCGCCTTGGACTGCACCATGGCCTTGAAGGAAGGGGAGTTGCCGATGCTCATATTGTTCTCACCGGGGATGACATGGCACCGGCGGCAGTGTTCGATTGCGACAGCTTCGCCTTTCCCGGCGTCGCCTGCGAAGCAGACGGCGGTGCCGGCAAACATGAACACGGTTGTCACGATGACACGAAACATACGAAAAACTAGCGCCAGGTCGCAGGCAAGTCGAGACCTGCAAGCCCGCTCAGCGCCCGTCGTCTCAAGGGGCCGATAGACAGGGCCAGCGGTGCGAGGTGGTGGATCATGAAGTTCGTCATGGCGCCACGCCTGGTCATGCCGCGCGTATTGCTGCGGGTCTGCTTCAATACCGTCTGCCCGGCAGCATGTCTGAGCCTTGTGTATTGATCTTCGGCTCCCTCAGCCAGCAACCGCGCCAATGTGGCGGCATCGGCCATGCCCAGGTTCATGCCCATGCCACCGGCTGGCGAGTGAATGTGGGCTGCGTCGCCTGCGAGGTATACGCAATCGCGCTGATAGGTTTCCACCTGCCGGTAACTGACGCGGAAACTCGAGGTCCAGCCCACCTGGCTGATGCTGGCTGCATGCGGTGACGCATCAAGTGCATGTTCCCGGTTGCTGATCAGGCGGCCGAAGCCTTCTGCCATGGGGATAAAGCCAACGATGCCATCGTCCAGCAGTTCTGCAACCGCGGTGTCAAACGGCCATGGCCAGGCGTCCAGGGTGATATCTGCCAGGCCGAACTGTTGCGGCTCGCTTTCGCCATCAAAACTTATACCGGCCTGCTTGCGCACGATCGAGTGAGCGCCATCGGCGCCGATGACGGCTGCGGCCGCAACCTGCTGGCGTTGTGCATTCGCCACCAGCGTGGCCGTCGCGCCATTGCCGGTGCATGAGAAACTTTCCAGGCGTGTGCCGTAGTCCAGCCGGACGCCGGTTTCTGCCAGGGCGTCTGTGAGAATCTGCTCGGTGTGCGATTGCGGCAGTGCCAGAATGAAATTATAGCGATGCGGAATGTCGGACAATGGCAAAGCCAGGATGATACGGCCCTTCTCATGCACCACGATGTTGCGAATCTTGTGCCCGGCCGCCAGCAAGCGCTCCGTGACCCCGGATGCTTCAAGCATGTCCAGCGTGGGTGCATGAATGGCCAGCGCGCGGCTTTCCGGACTGGGGCCAAAATCATCATCCATGATGTGAACCGGCAGCCCCCGGCGCGACATCTCCAGCGCGGCTGTCAGTCCTGTCGGACCACCACCAACCACCAGGTAAGGCACATTTTTTGACATGCGCTGTAGTGTAGTATCAATCCGTGCGATGCTCAAAATTGAATCTTTATGCACATATGCCGCCAAATCGCCTTGAACACCTGCAAGGAATCAGCCGAAGTGGAGCGAGCTTGTGTTGGTGGGGAGTATGATCCCCTATTTCCCAAGTGGCGTCGATTTTAGATGCAGCGAGATGTGGTTTTT
>CAYRLR010000111.1:1312-7608 GCA_964424975.1 uncultured Anderseniella sp. | reverse complement strand
ATTGCCGTGGATGCAGGGCAACATGAAAATGCCGGATAGCTTTCAGGGCAGGTTCGCTTATGTTGAACTGGCCGGACCGCGTGGCATGATCGCAGACACCGACATCAGTTTTGGTCTGTATCTGCAGCAGTGCGCAGTCATCTATCCAAGCCACTGGCACGCAGCGATTGAAGACTACCTGGTGGTCAGTGGAACCGCGATGTGGCAGGTCGACGACGGGGATTTTGTGGCCCGGACACCGGGCACACATATAGAACATTCTTCAAATCAACCACACGCCACAACAACCCGGCTTGACCCGCTGCTTGCCATGTGGTTCTGGCGCGGTGATATCAGGGACAGTACTTACCGGATTGTGGGCGTGGATGCCTGAAACAGCGCAGCATCTGGTTGAATGCCTCCGCGACCATCATCTGGTTGCAGTCGTTCGAGTGAAGGGTTCATCACTGTGACCAGAGACCGGTGTTACTTTCTGTTGCTGAACATCGGACATTTTCTCGACCATTTGTTCACCCTGGTTTTTGCAACTGTGGCCGCCCTTGCCCTGCACCGGGAGTGGGAGGTCGGTTACGCCGACCTGCTTGTCTATGCCACACCGGGTTTTCTGGCGTTTGGGCTGTTTTCGCTGCCCGCCGGATGGCTTGCCGACAGGTGGAGCCGTGACGGGATGATGGTTGTATTCTTTGTCGGGATTGGCCTGGCCGCGATTGCAACCAGCTTTGCCGCAACGCCGATACAGATCTGCTGCGGCCTGTTCGTGATTGGCATGTTCGCGGCAATCTATCACCCGGTTGGCCTCGCCATAGTCACCATGACGTGGCGCAATACCGGCATGCGCATAGCCGCAAACGGGGTCTGGGGCAATCTGGGCGTAGCCTGCGCGGCACTGATCACAGGATATCTGATCGACAATGGCGGCTGGCGCATGGCGTTCATCCTGCCGGGTGTCTTCTCCATAGGCACAGGGTTTGCTTACCTGGCATTGCGACATGATGCGATCCGCGGTGATCACATTGGCAGCAAGGCGGTTGGCAAGGTCAAGGCACCGCAAGCAGTCTCGTCGCCGTCCTATCGTTCGCTGCTGTTTCGTGTTTCGGCAATCGTGTTTTTGACGACAGCGGTTTCATCGATCATCTTTCAGTCGACAACATTTGCATTGCCGAAGATTTTTGATGAACGCCTGCAAGGGCTCGCTCACCAGTTGGCGGCATGGTCAGGCAATACAGCTATAGTCGGACAAGGTGACGTCGCAACTGTGGTGGGCTCACTGGCATTTGTCGTGTTCGCTGTGGCGTCCGTGGCGCAGCTCATTGTCGGCAGCATGCTCGATCGTTTCGGACCTCGGCCGGTGTTCGCAGCCGTAGCTACGCTGCAGCTGGTGTTTTTCTCGCTGATGCCGGGCTTGACGGACGGCGTCGCATTCGCCGTGGCAATCGGCTTCATGCTGGGTGCATTCGGTCAGATACCGATTAACGATTACATGATCGGCAAAATGGCCAGCGGCGCATATCGCGCACGCATCTACGGTATCCGGTATGTGGTTGCTTTTTCCGTTTTGGCCATGTCATTGCCGCTGATCGCGTTCGTGTATGAGCATTGGGGCTTCGACATGCTGTTCAGGATACTTGCAGGTGCAGCATTGGTGATACTGTGCGCAGTCGCAGCGCTGCCACACAAGCTGCCGACACCTGAAGCATCATCCGGTGTTGCGGAATAGGACTAACGCATTGAGCCAATTGCAGACTTTGGCAATTCGCATAATATTCCATAATATATATTATGCGAATTACCATTGTGTCAGAGTTCAGGTGAAGACGGAAAGCTCCCCGCCTTATATCCGACAGTCACGCGATGTCCGGACCCTGTAAAGCTGCTGGCCTCAGGAGGCACCGCCCGTCTCGATTTTGAGCAACAGGCCGCAATGCTTGCAGTGGACCGCATCGGCGTCGTGCCGGTTGAGGCCACACTCGGGGCATTTGTGGCGCAGCTTGCTGGGCCGCAGAACGGTCTGCGCCAGGCGCAGGAACAAGCCGACTCCAGCGATCATGATGACAACTGCCAGGAGCCGTCCGGTGGTTCCGTTCAGCACGATGTCGCCGAAACCGGTGGTAGTCAGCGTTGCCACGGTAAAGTATAGCGCATCGACATAACCGACGATGTCGGGATTACGATCGACCCGCAGCACAAAGACCAGGGTGCTCATGAAGAAGATGAAGACGCCGAGGTTCACCGAACTGACAATGACGTCCTCGTTGCGGCGGAAGAATGGCGTGTCGCGGCGAAGGTCACGCAGAACGTGGTAGGAATGCAGCAGACGCAGTGTGCGCAGCACCCTGAGAAAGCCGAAGCTCTGCGAAACCAGGGGCGCCAGCAAGAGAGACAGGATGACCACCAGGTCCGTCACCGTATAAATCTGGCGCAGCATCCGTGCCCGGTTGGGTGCGATCCACAGACGGGCAAGGAAGTCGGCCAGGATCAGTGCGCCGATCGCGAGATCGGCGGCCATGATCGCCGGCGTGGGTTCAAGCGGCACTGTGGCCACGAAGAACACGATGGTGGAGACGTCGAAGCCCATCAGGAGGTAGCGGAACACCGCCGCCTTCTTGCTGGTGCCGGTGTAGAGCAGGTCGATCATCTTCTTGAAGTTTTCCATGGCTTCGTCCTTCAGGTCAGCGACATCTCACCGGTTCGGACCACAGTGTGATGGAACGTGCAAGAGGAGACAACGATACAGTGTAGTCTGGACCCTCCTCCATCCTGCAATGAACTGGTCCGTCCATTATGAGCGCGGCTGATGAACCTGCGGTTGAAGGAATGCCCTGTTTTGCTAGAGTAACGGACGTCCAGCCTTTCTGTGACATTGACGACACTCCCCATGGCTGGCCACACACAAACTCAGAAAGAGCAATTGCCCATGCAACTCAACGCGGACTTTTCAAAACGCGCGGCGGTACACGGCAACCAGGTTGAGTGGGTCAGTTCACCAATGCCTGGCGTAGACCGGCGCATGCTCGACCGGCTCGGCGACGAGGTGGCGCGAGCCACATCCATCGTCCGCTATGCCCCGGGCAGCAGTTTCTCACCGCACGTCCACACTGGTGGTGAAGAGTTCCTGGTGCTTGAAGGGGTGTTTCAGGACGAACACGGTGACTTTCCCGCCGGCAGCTACATTCGCAATCCGCCGGAGTCCAGCCACACACCCGCCTCCAGGCCCGGTTGTATCATCCTGGTGAAGCTCTGGCAGTTTGACCTGTCGGACCGAACCCAGGTTCGCATAGACACCAACAAACTGCAGGCCCGGCCCGTGCCTCACCGGCCCGGCGTTTCAGGCAAGCCGCTGTTCCATGATCAACGTGAAGACGTGCGGATGGAAATCTGGCAGCCCGGGTCAACTGTCGAACTCGATGCGCCCGGCGGCATTGAGCTGTTTGTTGTAGACGGCAGTTTCGTGGAAAACACCGAAACCTTCCAACCTCAGTCATGGCTCCGGCTGCCGTGTGGTGATACCTTGCGGGCAACAGCAGGCAAGGATGGATGCAAGCTATGGATCAAGGCAGATCACCTGAAGGAACCGCCAAAACCCCCGGCGACCTGACAGGCACAGGCCCCGAAACTCTCCCGCGACAGGACATCACCACCCTGCTCGCGATCATGCAGGCACTGCGGACACCTGTTACCGGTTGTCCGTGGGACCTGGAGCAGGATTTTGCGTCTATTGCGCCATACACCCTGGAAGAAGCCTACGAGGTGCTTGACGCTATTGAGCGGTCGAACATGGGTGACCTGCGCGAAGAGCTTGGCGACCTGTTGCTGCAGGTGGTCTATCACGCCCAGATGGCCCGCGAAGCCGGACATTTTCAGTTCGCCGACGTGGTCGAGGCAATCAACACGAAAATGGTTCGCCGCCACCCTCATGTATTTGGCGACGGTGCAGCGCGCGCTGCCGGTGTTCAGAAAGGTTTCTGGGAACGCGCAAAAGACGCCGAGCGTGCAGGCACAGACAAGCAACGCCAGCGGGTACTTGATGATGTGCCTGCGGCGTTGCCTGCACTGGTACGCGCCCTAAAGCTGCAAAAACGAGCTGCCAGAGTGGGGTTTGACTGGCCCGAGGTGGCCCAGGTTCTCGACAAGATCATTGAAGAGGCACAGGAACTGGCTGAAGCACGCGACCAGCTGTCGGTCGATAAACAGATGGAAGAATTCGGTGACCTGCTGTTTGTCATGGTCAATCTCGGGCGCCACCTGGGGCTGGACGCCGAAGACGCTCTGCGCAAGGCAAATTCAAAATTCGCCCGTCGTTTCAATTATATAGAAGACCAACTTAAAGCCAGTGGTAGCTCGGTAGACGAGGCAAGTCTTGAAGACATGGACCAGATCTGGAATGAAATACGCCAGCGCGAAAAATCTGTCGATTAGCTGGCGTCAGTCGTCTCGGGCGCCGAAGCCGGGCTTAGTCGCTCTGCCAGCCGTTTCTGGGCCACACCAGCCTGCCGGTCGTCAAATCGTGCTGTCAACGTGATCCGCCCGTCTTCATGGTCTTGCCGGGACAGGACTTCGGCATGCTCGTAGATCCAGGCCAGTTCCGCCCCCTCGCCCGCAGCCAACGCGATATCCATCACCGGGTTGTGCCGTGAAAACCTGTCTTCCAGCATTTCCAGCATGTCATGGACGCCCTCGCCGGTCAGCGCCGACACCATCAGGACGTTGTCTTTTCGGGCACACTCTTCCTTCAGCACTTCGGCATGTTCAGGTGTCACCAGGTCAATCTTGTTCCATATCTCGACAATGGCGGACCGGCGCTCATCGCTGACGCCGAGATCGCGCAGGACCGACATGACATCAACCGCCTGCTCGTCTGATTCGGGATGAGCAATATCGCGCACATGCAGGATAATGTCGGCCTCGAGCACCTCTTCCAGCGTCGCCCTGAATGCCGCGACAAGCATTGTCGGCAGGTCAGAGATGAACCCAACGGTATCCGACAGGATGACCTTGCGGCCCTTCGGCAACTCGATCTGGCGCATTGTAGGATCGAGCGTGGCAAACAGAAGGTCCTTTGCCATCACGCCGGCATCGGTCAACCGGTTGAACAATGTCGACTTGCCGGCATTGGTATATCCCACCAGCGCAACAACCGGGTATGGCACTTTCGCCCGGCTTTCCCGGTGCAGCGTACGGGTGCGGATAACTTGTGCAAGCTGCTTCTTCAACCGCGTGATACGGTCCTGAATAATGCGCCTGTCGGCTTCGAGCTGGCTTTCGCCCGGGCCGCCCATGAAGCCATGTCCGCCCCGTTGGCGCTCGAGATGGGTCCAGGACCGTACCAGCCTGCTTTTCTGGTAATCAAGGTGTGCCAGTTCGACCTGCAGACTGCCTTCCCTGGTACTTGCACGCCGACCGAAGATTTCGAGGATCAGGCCTGTCCGGTCCACTACCTTGACCTTCCATGCGCGTTCGAGATTGCGCTGCTGACCGGGACTCAGTTGAACATTCAACACTGCCAGGTCGGCCTCGGAGGCTTCTATCTGTTCGCCGAGTTGCTTCACTTTGCCGGAGCCGAAGAACGAAGCCGGGTTCAGACTGGGCACAGGCACCACGACAGCGTCCGCAATCTCCAGTTCTATAGCCAGAGCCAGCCCGATGGCTTCATCCAGTTTCGCACTGGCATCACGCAAGCCGGAAACGATCTGCCTGTTCTTGACATCAGGGTGAATCACAAAGGCCCGTGTGACCACGGGCCCTTCAATCTGAAAGTCGACGCCACCGCCGTTTTGACTGTCCATGTATCTAATTTACTTCTTGCTGTCGATCGGACCGGGGCATCACCGGCGCGGATCCAATCTTGTGCACATGTGTCCGGTCAGCCGGACTGTTGTTCGCCGTCTTCTTCATCATAAAGCGAAATCTGCTGACCCGGCATGATGGTCGAAATAGCGTGCTTGTAGACAAGTTGTGACATGCCATCACGGCGCAACAGCACACAGAAATTGTCGAACCATGTAATAACGCCCTGCAGCTTCACACCGTTCACGAGAAACACCGTAACAGACACCTTGTTGCGCCGAACGGTGTTGAGAAAGGTGTCCTGAAGATTTTGTTGTTTTTCTTGCGCCATTTTGGACTCTCTTTTTATTTTTTGGGCGCTTTAGTATTCCCGATGGAATTCTATTGACCGGCCCTGGAACTTGCCAACCGACAAGTTCACTATAAAGACTGCACCCGGCGTGCACCAGCGTCAATTGTCACCCGGCGCCGATGCATCTCCCGAACCGGTTCGCAGATCCACATATCAGTTT
>CAYRLR010000111.1:0-1302 GCA_964424975.1 uncultured Anderseniella sp. | reverse complement strand
TTCAAGCTATTGAAAAAACACGGTCTTTTAGGGTAGTGCAACGTAGAAGAGTGCGCTGGCGACACGCCTAGAAGTACTCGATGCTGACGCGGAACAGGTGTTGAATTTCCTCAATCTTGTCGCGCAGGGCAAACATGACCACTCTGTCCTTCGGCCGGATTTCGGTGTCACCGGTAGGAATTACAACCTGATTATCGCGCACCACCGCACCAATTCTGATGCCTTCCGGCAAATCTGCCTCGCGTAATGGCTTGCCGATCATCGGCGAAGTCTCCAGAGCCTCGGCCTCCACCACCTCTCCGTCTCCTGCTTCCACGCCATGGACACCCCTGATACGCCCGCGCCGGACATGCTGCAGCACACTGGAGACCGTCACTGAACGCGGATCGATGTAGGCATCGATACCGAGGGGAGAAATCAACGGGCGCGCATCGAGGTTTGACACCAGGCATGCAGTCGATCGCGCGCCATGTTGCTTGGCCAGCATCGCCGACAGCACGTTGACCTTGTCGTCATTGGTGAGAGCAATATAGGTTTCGGTGCGTCCGATTTCGGCTTCCTGCAACAGGTTTGAATCCAGTGCACTTCCGTTCAGAACAACCGCGTTGGTCAGCAGGTTGGCGACTTCTTCTGCCCGCTTGATGTTGGGTTCGATTATCGTCACCTTGATGCTTGAATCACGCTCTTCGAGCTTGCGCGCGACATACATCCCGATGGTTCCGCCGCCACCAATCAACACCCGGTTTGCCGGCCGTTCCTCGTGACCGAACAACGCCAATGTCCTGGTAGCCTGAGCCTGGTCGGTGACCACATAGACGCGGTCTCCCGGCAACATCTGATCATCTGATCTGGGAACAAAAAGTTTATGGTCCCGGACAATGCCGCAAACCACAGCCTTCAGATCCGGAAACAGGCCGGTCAGCTGGGAAAGCGATGTGTTTACGACCGGACAATCTTCTTCCAGTTTGATGCCAAGTGTCAGTACTTTCTCATCGGCAAAGTAGATCGCCTCAAACGCGCCAGGCAATGCAAGCCTGCGCAGCACCATCTCTCCCACTGCAACTTCCGGCGATATGACAACGTCTATGGCGGTGTTTTCACGGGAGAACAGGCTGGAATATTGTGGCAACAGGTAAGACTGGTCCCTGACCCGCGCGACACGGGTGGGAATGTTGAAAAGCGCCTTGGCTACTTCACATGCCATCATGTTGACTTCATCCACGAAGGTCACGGCAATGATCATGTCCGCTTCACTGGCCCCGGCCTCATTGAGGACGTCGGGGTGCGCGCCATGGCCCACGA
>CAYRLR010000110.1:0-7691 GCA_964424975.1 uncultured Anderseniella sp. | reverse complement strand
GGCTGTTATTGTCCCTGCGGTAAATGCAGAAGCGTTTGCGATCTATAATCTAGGACTCGGCAATCTGGTAAACCTCACAACCGGATATTCGTCAGACGGCGTTGCACCCGCAACAGCCTACATCGCTGATCTTGCTGTGGTGCCGCAACTGGAAGACGGCCTTGGTGATTTTATCGCGGACGCGGACGGCAAGCGGCAATCCGGTATCGCTGGCTATTCAGGTATTGACGACGAAGCCCGCATTCGCAATTTTGGAACCAATGATCTAAGCCATGCCGAATGGGAAGCCCTCGGCTTTGCCGATGATGGCATAGGCAATCGGCCGCGCGACAAAGCCAGAGCTGTTCAGCAGGCTATCATGTTCCGCACAACTGACCGGGCAGCATTCACGCGCGGTAATCCGATGGATTATGTGGCAGAACTTGGCGACGCGGGATCAACATTGGTTGAACTTCTAGCCAAATCAAATCGTCAAATGGACCGGAATTTCTCGGACCGGCTTGCGCAATGGGGCGGGTTGTTCGATCCGCCACTGATAAGGATATAAATTATGATGAAAATAATCCTGGCAATTATCATCACAACCTTGCTGACCATCCCGGCCAGCGCATGGGAATACCAGTTCAAGCGACCTTGGTTGACGAAGTGCGTGTCAGGCGCGAATGTGAACGAGGCATGTATTGCGAAGTACGGAGGATCTAAAGCCAAGGCACACATCCTGAAACGAGACGGCGGCATTAACGCCTTCACGGCCCATATGTTCGCCAAGTCGCTTAACCGCAGGGGCGTGACTGTCGTCGCAATGGGACGGTGTGACAGCTCATGTGCAATTATCTGGAACCTTGCCAAGCGCAAGTGTTATGTCGGCGAGGCTCCACGGTTCAGGCAGCACGCGAAGATCAACACTGGCGAGCGGGTGAACCACAAGTCAACCAGCGGCATGTATTGGCGTAAACTTGGTATCAAGAACGGCCCCGATCCCATCCAAACGGACGAATGGACCGAGTACACCGTCTCAGCGAAGTACCGGTGCAGCAACGCACAGTTGGCGATGACATCTACTGACGGCAACGAGATGGCGAAAAAATATGATCGAAACCGTGACTTCAGGCTTGGTGTTCGGCGCAGTAGCAACGGTGTCTCCAGCCGTTTTCATGGCGCTTACGGACGCCGCACACCCGGCATGTTCAAATAAGCATCTGGATACGGACGGGCCAGTGCCAATGTGATGATGTGTCGCCAACAAACCCAGATATGAAACAAAGGGAGGCGACATGAACGGTAATATCACATTTGAATTTGCGGTATGGTTCGTAATCGCCGCTGACAAGTATTTAAAATATTTTGGTGACGAATGACTGAATTTACCCGCAACATGCTGGGCGCGTACCAGTGCACGCCGGTGGTGGTTTTGCTGACCATTGAACACGCCGACCTGGCGTCTGTGATCCGGGTGACAAACAACGGCGCTGACATCGTTTCCAATTCCAATACCTACCTGAAATTTCCGTTCGACATCGAACTGCCCGGCGACAGCGAAACCGAACCGGTGGCGCGGTTGCGCATTGCCAATGTGGACCGCATGATCGGCGACGCGATCGACGCCATCACCACGCCGGCCACGGTCGGCATCGGGCTGGTGCTGACATCCGACCCGGACGTACTGCAGACCGAATGGGCCTATTACCAGTTGCGCAACGTGACGCGCACGGCACTGGAGGTGACCGGCGATATCGTCATCCGCCAGTTTGCCAGCGAGCCGTATCCGAACATCATGGTGCGCGAAGCCAATTTCCAGAACCTGTCGCGATGACAGACCCTGTCGCGCTGACAGAGGCCCTGTCGAGGTGAAGCAACCAGCCTGATGACCCTGTGGGCCTCGAAATATATCGGACTGCCGTTCGTCGACGGCGGGCGCGACATGACCGGCTGCGACTGCTGGGGCCTGGTGCGGCTGGTGCTTCGCGAGCGTGGCGGCATCGAGGTGCCGTCGTTCGCCCACATAGCAGCCGTCAATGCGCGCGCGGTGCGCGACGAAATTGCCCGCAATGCAACCGGCGGCGACTGGATCGAGGTGGCGCGCGGCGATGCCCGTGCGCTGGACGTGATCGAAATGCGCGGCGGGCTGGATATCAACGGCACGCTGCAGGCGGCCGGCACGCATGTGGGCCTCGTGGTGGCAAGGGGGCAGCTGATGCACATTGAACACGGCATCGACGCGGTGCTGCAGCCGTTCACCGGCCCGCTGGTGCGCAGTAGGCTGCGGCGCTTCTTCAGGCACAAGGGGCTGGCATGACAACACTGGTATTGCGCGACAGCCCGTTTGCGCCGGCCGACAAGTGGTATTACATGCTGGAGCCCGACCAGACCGTGCTGCAGCTGCTGCAGTCGATCCGGGGTCTGCCGGTGCAGGTGGTCAACAGCATATTCAGCCATGGCTGCGCTGCCGTCGGCGGCGTGCCGATTCCGCGCGCCTGGTGGGGCCGGGTGCGCGTCAAGGCCGACAGCCAGCTGTTCGTGGCAATCGAGCCCAAAGGCGGCGGCGACAAGGCCGGCGGCAAGGACATTATTACCACGGTGGGCACGCTGGCGCTGATTGCCGGCGCGGCGCTGATATCCGGCGGGGCCTTGGCGCCGCTGGGCGCGACGCTCGGGTTTTCGCTGCTGGCGGGGTCGTTCGGGGCGCAGGCGCTGGCGCTGGGCTTCACCGTGCTGGGCTCCCTGGCGCTGAACGCGCTGGCACCGCCGCCGATTGCGCCGAATGTCGGCGATGGCAACGCCCAGGCGCAGAAGGACATAGCCGGAGTGACCGGCAACCCGCTGGGGCGGCGTGAATACCTGCCGCGCGTTTTGGGCACCATGCGCGCCAGCCCGCCGCACCTGATGTGGCCCTATACCGAGCTGGTCGACGGCGACTTGGTGGCCAATGCGGTGGTCGGGCTGGCTGGGCGGCACTCCATAGAAGACATCCAGCTGGCCGGTGCGCCGATCGACGATTTCGACGGCATCACCTGGCAGACCCGCACAGGGGATGCCGACGATGCCCGCATCACGCTGTTCGACGAGCAGTCGGCGATCGAGCAGGGCGTCAACGAAACCCTGTCGGAATTCCAGTTGCAGACCGGGTCGGGCAACACCGACAAGCTGGTCGACCAGGACGAACCGGCAAACTCGTACCCGAAGTGGAAGACCTTCAAGACGCGAGGCGCGGCTGACCGGGTGGACATTCGCCTGATGTGGCCGTCGAGCATCCAGCGCCAGACGGACCAGCGCGCCATGCAGCCGGTGGTATTCCAGTTTCGCCAGGCCGGGTCCTCGACATGGCTGAGCGGGCCGGAACTGTGGTTTTCAGACCCCAACGCCAAGAACACCCAGAAACGCCAGCACATCAGGCTGATCTGGCAATCCGTGCCTCTCGGCCTGGTCAACCCGAACACCGACAAGTTTTCACTTGCAGCCTATGGCGACACGCCGGAAACCTTCCAGTGGAAGCCGGAAAGCTATTTTGCGCCGTCGTCGGGGTATTATGCCGAGGCGGTCAACATCACAGATGACGGCTACGAGATATACCTCGACCCGGCGACCTATCCGCAGGGCCAGTACGAGGTGCGCGTCAAGCGCGGGTTGCAGATATCGTATTCATCATGGACGCTGGCGACCTATGTGTGGAGTGCCGGCCCGGCACGCTGGTATGACAGCATATCGTCGAGCGCGCCGTGGCTGGCCACAAACAACCAGGATGACCAGATCGGGCCGGTGGTGGTGGAAACCTTTCTGACCCGGTCGGTGGATTATCCGTTCACGCAACCCGGCCTGACGCTGATCGCGATCCGTGCCATCGGCGTGCGGGTCGACCAGGTATCGGCGCTGTTCACCGCGATCGTGCCGGGGCGCGACCGGTATGTGTGGCACTTCGACGTGGACGACGAGGACTGGACGGGAACAAACGCCACGCTGGCTGTTGCCGGCGGCGGGTTGTCCCTTACGCCGTCCGGGACGGATCCGCAATTGCTGAGCCCCGCGGTCGAGGTCGACGGTGCCCTGTTTGCGACGCTGCGGCTGCGGATCAGGGAGATTTCCGCCGCCACGTCCTGGAATGGCATGATTTACTTTTCGACCAACGGGCACGGGTTTTCCGAAAGTTACAGGCTGGCGTTCGCGGAACCTGACTTCAGCGGCGGCGGGTTCGTCGATGTCGACCTGGACATGTCGAGCCTGACGGCAGGCGGCAGCGACTGGACCGACAGCACCATCACGCAATTCAGGATCGACCTGGATGATGATGCCGCCGGGACCTATGAAATCGACTATATCGCCATTGGCCGGGCTGACGGTGATTCCTGGGTGGACGTGCCGACGCGCAACCCGGCCGCGCTGTACCGCCACGTGCTGGCCTCCGACATCACCTCCAAGCCGTTGCCGGATGCCGCGATCGACGACGCGGAACTGGTTGACTGGCATGACCGCTGCCTGGCGAAAGGCTATGAATGCAATGCCACGGTGCAGGGCTATTCGGTTGACCAGGTCAAGCAGATCGTGGCGTCCGGCGGCTGGGCGCTGCCGCAGCAGTCGGAAAAGTGGGGCGTGGTGCAGGAGCGCGACCTGAGCGCGGAAGCGCCCACGCAGCTGTTTACCCAGCGCAATACGCGCAATTTCACGGTGGAGACCGGGTTCGCCGACCTGCCGCACGCCATCGTGGCAGAATATTTCAACCAGCAGGACGATTACAAGCTGGCGGAAAAGATCATCTATTTTCCCGGTTACAATGCGCTCAACACGACGCTGTTCGAAACCCTACGCTATGACGGCAACACGCTGGGCACCAAGGTGATCGAGCGCGCCGGGCTGGACCGCGACCAGCTGCTGTACCGCAGCCGCCGCATCAGCTTCGACGCCGACATGGCGCACCTTGTGAGCCCGCGCGGCACGCTGGTGGCGATATCCAATGACACTTTGGGCAAGATCTACGACGCGGCGCGCATCGTGTCGGTGACCATGAGCGGCGATACTATCACCGGGCTGGTGCTGGACGCGGCTGTGGTCATCGAGGCGGCCCCGCTGGACGTGTTCTCGGTGGACGACCTGTTCGCCGAGGCTGACATATTCGCCGACAGTTCCACCTCCGGCATCACCATCCAGTGCGATGACGCCACCACGCTGACGCTGGAAATCGACGAGACGTCAGACACCGACACGGTGACGCTGACCACGCCGCTGGCTGATCCCGGCACCATCACCGCCGGGCTGACGGTGGCGGTGGGGCGGCTGGACCGCGAGCACATCCGCGCCCGCATCCTGTCGATCGAGCGGGTGAAAGACTATAATGCGCGCATCACCGTGCTGGATGAAGCGCCGCAGATTCACGCCTGATTTTTCACGGGGTTTAGCGACATGGCTGCAAATGGATCAATTGTCACAGCTGGGCCGAAGACGGCTTCGCAACTGGCGGCGGACGCCAACGAGGAACTGGCCGAGCTGTATAACCGCGCCACCTGGCTGCTGGCCAGCGTGGCCGGCACCAACATCATTACCGCCAGCGCCAGCGCCTGGTTGACGGCCTATGCCGACGGCCAGCGGTTCCGCTTCAAGCCGGCAGCCGACAACACCGCCGCCGTGACGCTGAACGTCAATTCGCTGGGTGCTAAGGCTGTCGTCACGTCTGTGGGGGCGGCCTTCGTGTCCGGCAGTCTCGATGCCGACGGGCTGTACGTGGTGACCTATTATGCGGCGGGCGATCATTTCCGGCTGGAATCGGCCGGCGGATCGGGGTCCGGCACATCGACGCCTGACGCGCTGGTGCCGTTCTATGCCACCGGCACGTTCGACAAGGGCGATTATCCGGGGGCACGGCAGTTCGTGGTGACCGCGATCGGGCCGGGTGGTGCTGGTGGAGACGGTAACTACGATGCCGGCGGCGGAGGACAGGCTGGTGGCGTAGCTATCAAGAGGTTCGTGCCGGATAACCTTGCCGCTTCAATTACGGTAACAATCAATTCCAGCAAGGGCGAGTTTACGCATACAACGCCTGTCGTGGGTAATGTTGGAGCAGCCGGATCAGATGAAACGCCGGGATCAGGATCAGGCACCGCAACGGGCGGTGATTTGAACTTCAGCGGACAAGCTGGTGGTGATGTAAAAACATACACTGACGGATCAACGTCGACTGATAGCGGCGGCGGTGATGGCGGCTCACCTATTGGAACAAATTATGGTACTGGCGGAAAGGGTGGGCGCGGCGCATGGACTGGTGCCGGTCCATC
This sequence comes from uncultured Anderseniella sp., assembly GCA_964424975.1. GTDB lineage: Bacteria > Pseudomonadota > Alphaproteobacteria > Rhizobiales > Aestuariivirgaceae > Anderseniella. The sequence goes on along the minus strand of CAYRLR010000110.1, from coordinate 1,431 downwards.
CGCAAGAAACGGGCAAAACGGTCATGGATATGGCGGCGGCGGTGGAGGTGGTGGTGCTAAGGTATCGTCCGGTAATGATGGCAACGGCGGTACAGGCGCACCGGGTGCCGTGTTCGTCGAGGTCAGATACTAGGGTCGATGACTCTAGAGCAGCATCCGATGAAACAGGCCGGCGGCGGATCATGACTGAACCTTTTACATTTGAATTTGTCAGCGCCCTGCTGGTGACGGTCGGCGCGGTTGCGGCAGTGTGGTTTCGCATTGAGGCCAGGATACGTATTTCGGAAGCGCAGCTGGAGACCAGGATCGCGGCGAATGCGGCTGCCATCAAGGCCAACTCGAAAGAGGTATCCGACCTCCGGATAGAGGTCATGCGCGAATACGCATCCGTAAAGCACCTGGATAAGGTCGAAAGCCGCCTGATCAACGCGCTGGACAGGCTGACCGGCGAGGTCAAGCAGATGCGCGAGGCATGGGCCGGCGTGCCTTCCAGGACGCGGCGCACCGGCCCCAAATAACCGATACCTGAGCAACCAGAACCGGAGATACTACCATGCCCCGTCCGAAAGGAATGGATACGGAATCACGCGCCGCGCTGTTTTACCTGTGGGCCATTGTTGCCGCGTCCGTCATATGCGGCCTCGTGGCCCTGAACATCGCGTTCACATCGGTGGCGCAGGCCGAGACGGTCAACCGCGCCGCCAAGCAGTCATATCAGGCCGGCAAGACATATCATCGCGTCTGTGCCCTGACGGAAGCGGATAATATCGAGATCGTAAACCGTCTTTCGCCAGATGCCGAAATCGTCAGGTACAAGCAGGGTCAGGCGAGGCTTTACACCATATTGCTCCAGACCGGGCATACGACGGACGGTCGTAATCATCGGCTGCACGGCGGTTATGACGTAAAACTGCCAGTTCCAGACACGCTGTACATCATTCTCAGGGCGGGCCTGTCGACGGCATTCCCGTTCTTTGTTGTTGATGGTTGCGTTTCCCGGACGGTGTTCCAGTTCCCGCGCGCACTGCATTACGCGATCCTGCGGCAGATGAAGGCAAACGCGACATGACCGGGCCGGTGTTCTGGCTGGTGTTCATCATCGCGCTCCTGTCGCTGATCATGCTGGGTGGCATCAGCCCGGCCCATGCGAAAACCGTGAAAGTGTGCGCGGCAGTGACGCTGCCGGCGCCGGGCAAGTGCACCTACCTGACGCTGCGCGGTTACAGGGTGCGGGTCTGCCGGTGACGGCAGGCGGCATCAAGACGATGCTGCGCGCCGGCAGCCTGTTCGAACTGGTCGACCCGGTCGCAGTGTCGATCGGGCCTGTGCTGGTGGTGGTGCCGGCCGGCTACGTGACCGACTTTGCCTCGCTGCCGGCGGTGCTGCACTGGTGGATCCGCCCGACCGACATCCGCAGTGCGCGCGCCGCGA
>CAYRLR010000109.1:4002-7756 GCA_964424975.1 uncultured Anderseniella sp. | reverse complement strand
CCAGGCAGCTAGTGTGCCGAGCGGCACGGCCACGACGATTGTGAAAATGATGGTCGTCAGCGAGAGCATGATGGTCGGCTCAAGCCGTTGGGCAATCAGGGTCGTCACCGGCAGATTAGTAAAAATGGAAATGCCGAGATCACCGCGTATCAACTGGCCGACCCACTTGGTGAACTGCACGACAATCGGTTCGTTGAGACCAAGGCTTTCCCTGATCCGGATGATGTCTTCGGTGGTGGCATAATCGCCTGCAATGACGGCAGCAGGGTCGCCGGGGGACAGGCGCAGCATCAAGAATACGAATAATGCGACAAAGCCCATAACAGGCACCGTCGCCAGAATTCGCTTGAGAATATAGAAAACCACAAGCCGCTCCGTTCCTGGCTACAAAGAATTGCGTGAAGCACGGCGGCGATGATTCGTGCCGCCGTGCCTCAAGTCATATGAGGAGGTCTATTCGACCGACATGTTCCAGAAGAACTGCACCGGCGACTTGATCAGACCCTTGACATTGTCCCGGTAAGCAACAGGAACAAAGAACTGACCAAGATGACCGGACGCACCGATCGCCCAGAGACGCTCCTGGACCTTTACGCCCGCCGCCTTCTTTTCTTCAGCAGACTTGGCTTTCGAATAGGCCGAGCGAGCAGCTTCAAGCTCGTCATCCTTGGGCCAGCCGAACCAGCCCTTGTCAGGATTACCCGAGAAGGCAATCGACATCGGATCAATCACGTCAGCACCGATCCACCATGTGTGGAACATGTTCCAGCCGCCATCGGCAACCGGATCACGCTTTGCACGCCGTGACGTCAGTGTTGACCAGTCCATGGCCTGCACGTCCACCTTCATGCCGATATTACGCAGTTTTTCAGCCGCGATCAGCGAGAAGGCTGACAGAAGCGGAATATCTGTCGGCTGCATGATGACAACAGGCGTGCCGTCATATCCGGCTGCTGAAAGGGCCGCCTTGGCCTTTTCAATATCGCCGGTTGCCATGACCTCAGACCCGACATCGCTCTCCAGCGGGGTGCCGCACGGATACACCGAGTAGCAGGTTTTCCAGAACTTCTGGTCGCCTACGGCGCCCTGCATATAGTCTTCCTGCTTCATCGCCATGATGGCGGCACGGCGGACATCCACATTGTCGAACGGCGGCAACAGATGGTTGAAGCGGGCAAACCCGATATTGCCGAGCGGATCATTGATCTCGACATTGATGCCTTCATTGGCTTCAAGCAGCGGCATCAGGTCATTGGCAGGGGCTTCAAAATAGTCCACTTCACTATTGATCAACGCGTTCATGGCCGTCGTCTGGTCCGGAAAATACGTCCATTCCACACGATCCACCTTGGCGATCTTGCCGCCGGATGCCGCATCGGGAGCCTCGGAACGCGGCTTGTAGTCGGCAAATTTCTTGTAGACCACTTTCGAACCAGGCACCCATTCTTCCTTGACGAAGACAAAAGGACCCGAGCCGGTGTAGTCATCGATCTGCTTGAACGGATCGGTGTCAGCCACCCGTTTTGGCATGATGAACGGCACGTTGGATGAAATCTTGCCGATGGATTCAAGTACCAGGCCAAATGGCTCCTTCAACTTGAACTGGAATGTGGATGCATCAACTGCAACCATCTCGCCCATGGCGCCCATCAGTTGCTGACCCATACCGTCACGGGCACCCCAGCGTTTCAGCGAGGAAATGACATCATCGGATGTTACATCGGCGCCATCATGGAACTTCAGGCCGTCACGCAGCTTGAATGTCCAGGTCAGCTTGTCGTCGGACACTTCATAAGTGTCGACCATCTGCGGTTGCGGCTCGAACTTTTCATTCATCGCGAACAGCGTGTCGTAGATAAGGTAACCGTGGTTGCGCGATATGTAGGCGGTGGTCCAGATCGGATCCAGGTTCTTCAGATCCGCGTGCGGGATAACCCGTAGTACACTTTCCGCCTGCGCGGGCAGGGCCGGTCCGGCCACCACAGTTGCCAATACAGCTGCGGCTGCCAAAACATGTCGTCTCGTCCAGCGTAACATCAATCTTACCTCCTCTTTGAACTGACGGTCTTTACCATTCAGGTTTCTGACCTGGGACGCAGTCTGTCTGGCTTCGGGGAACAGAGTCAACGGTTGACTTTCGTATAAAAAAAACAACCGCATAGCTGCCCTGCTCTTGTGCGATTGCCTGTACTTGTTGTTGAATTCCGCGCCAGTTTGTATGCAGCAAGGAGACCATGCATGTCCGAATTCCCGCTATGGCAGTTGAGTGCCTGTGATCTTGCAGCGAAAATCGCTGCGGGCGAAGTGTCATCCACCGATGCGGTGACACAAACCGTCGAGCGCATGCGTGCTGTGAACCCGCAACTGAATGCAGTCGTCGATGACCTCGGCGATGAGGCCATTGCCCAGGCCAGGTCCCATGATGAACAGATGGCGAAAGCGGGGCCCATCGGGCCGCTGCATGGTGTGCCGGTTACCATCAAGGAAAACATCGATCAGACGGGCCGGGCCACGCCCAACGGGGTCGAGGCCTACAAGGACATCATTGCGCCGGATGATTCTCCGGTGGTGCGTAATTTCAAGAAAGCCGGCGCCATCGTCATCGGCCGCACCAACACGCCGGAATTCTCGTTCCGCGCCACAACGGCCAACGAACTGCACGGACGCACGTTTTCGCCGTGGAACGACTGGGCGTCATCGGGTGGTTCATCGGGCGGCGCCTCGTCAGCCGTGATGGCGGGCATGGGCTCTATTGCACACGGCAATGATATTGGTGGCTCGCTGCGTTATCCCGCAGCGGCAACCGGTTCAGCAACCGTGAAACCCGGCCTTGGGCGGGTGCCGGCGTGGAACCCGTCGCAAACCGCAGAGCGCGGTCTGCTGGCACAGATCATGTCGGTGCAGGGCGTCATAGCGCGTGAAGTGAAGGACGTGCGGGCGGGCATGCGGGCGCTGGTGGAATATGACCCGCATGATCCGTGGATGGTGCCGATGGGGTTCGACGGTCCGGCGCTGGGCGGCAAGCCAAAGGTGGCGTTCACGAAAAACATGTACGAGTTTGAGCTTCATCCCGCCGTTGAACAAGCCCTTGATACGGCACGCGATTGCCTGGTCGATGCAGGCTACGAAGTGGTTGAGGCCGACATGCCGGACTTGCGTGAGTGCGCACGCGACGGGGTTCGCGCGCTGTTCGGCGAGGTGAAGGTGATGCTGGGTGACGAGATCATCAAGCATGGCTCGGATACATTGAAAAAGATTTTCGCCGACTATTACGAAGTGTTCGATCCGCATGAAGGCAAGGACCTGCTGTTGGCCATGGCCCGTCGAAATCATTATCATCGCCAGTTCAACCTGATGTTCCAGGACTATCCGCTGGTGCTGACGCCATTCCTTCCCGCCCCGACCTATGAATGGGACCGCGATGCACAGGGCATCGAGGGTGTCAGGGAGACGCTTGAGGCGGGCATCTACTCAATTGCCTTCAATTATACCGGCCTGCCGGGGGGCATTATTGCGGCCAACTACAATGACGGTTTGCCGGTCGGCGTGCAGATCGTCGGTCCGCGCTTCCGCGAAGACCTGATCCTTGATGCATGCGAGGAAATCGAATCGCGCGTCGGCATCATGGCCAGGCAACTGTTTGCCCGGGAAGGATGACCAGTATGAAGCGTCCACGCATAGCGGTTGCCGGGTTCCAGCACGAAACCAATACTTTTGCTCCCATCCCGACGCCTTTTGAAACCTTCAGGTCAGG
>CAYRLR010000109.1:0-3902 GCA_964424975.1 uncultured Anderseniella sp. | reverse complement strand
TACCTCGATCTGCACGGTGCCATGGTCACCCAGTCCCATGAAGACGGAGAGGCGGAACTGTTGCGCCGCATCCGCGAAGTGACGGGTGAGGCATTGCCGATTGCCGTCAGCCTCGACCTGCACGGCAACCTGTCGCGAGACTTCTTTGACCGCGCCTCATCGGTCGCCATCTATCGCACCTACCCGCATGTGGACATGGCAGACACCGGCGCGCGGGCGCGCAAGCTGCTGCGCGAAGAGCTGACCCGCGGGGCGCCGTTCGCGAAAGCCTGGCGGCAACTCGACTACATCATTCCGATTCAGGCGCAGTCGACCCGGCGCGAACCGGGAGGCAGGCTGTACGCCATGTTGCCGGGCCTGCAGTCAGACGGCGTCAGTTCCATCGACTTCGTGTTTGGCTTCCCGCCCGCCGACGTTTCCGACTGCGGCTGTTCGGTGTTTGCCTATGGCACCGACAGCCAAGCAGTCGACAGGGCAGCCGACACCATGATCACGGCGCTGCGCGCGGCAGAAGACGAACTGCATAATCCGCTGGTTCCGGCAGCCGAGGCCGTGGCGAAAGCCGGGCAGATTGCAGCTGGGGCATCAAAACCGGTGCTGATCGCCGATGCACAGGACAATCCCGGCGCAGGCGCCACGGGAGATACCACCGGCGTGCTGGCCGCGCTCGTTGAAGGGGGTGCGCAAAAAGCCGTCATTGGCATGCTGTGGGATCCTGAAACGGCAAACATGGCCCATGCGGCGGGCCAGGATGCGGAAATTGACGTGGCTATCGGCGGCAAGTTTCCACAGTTGGGCACCGGCCCGTTCAAGGCGAGAGTGCGCGTCGAGGCCCTGTCGGACGGGCAGTTCGTGTTCACCGGGCCGATGTATGGCAAGGCACATGCCAACCTTGGTCCGATGGCAGCGCTCAAGGTGCTGGACAGGGACTGCGACGTAACGGTGGTGGTGGGATCAAACCGCACCCAGAACGCAGATCAGGCCATCTTTGCGCATATGGGTATCGATCCCGCCAAACAGGCCATCGTCGTTGTGAAAAGTGCCGTGCACTTTCTGGCGGACTATGAACCGATTGCAGAAACCGTCATCTTTGCAGAAAGCCCGGGCGCAAACCCCTGCCAGCTTGACCGCATTCCGTTCACCAGGTTGCGCAAGGGCGTGCGACTGGGGCCAAACGGCCCGGCGTTCTGATCAAGCCGCAGGCTCAAGCTTGTCCTGGGTGCGCTGCTGGAAATCACTGGCGTCATGGCGCTCGTGCAGTTGCTCTTCCGGCTCGCCCCAGGTTCTGTTGACCATCCTGCCGCGCTTCACGGCCTCACGTTCGCCAATCTGCTGTGTCCAGCGGTTCACGTTGGTGTATTCGTCAGTGCCGAGGAACTCGGCGGCTTCGTAGACGGTGTTGGAGACCAGCGCTCCATACCACGGCCAGATGGCAATGTCGGCGATGGTGTAGTCATCACCGCACATGTACTGACTTGATGCCAGGTGGCGATCCAGGACATACAGCTGACGCTTCACCTCCATGGCAAACCGGTCAATGGGATATTCAAGCTTGACCGGTGCAAAACTGTAAAAATGCCCGAAGCCGCCGCCAAGATAGGGGGCGCTGCCCATTTGCCAGAACAGCCACGACAGGCATTCAGCCCGCATGGCCGGATCGGCAGGTAAAAATGCTCCAAATCTTTCCGCCAGGTAGAGCAGTATTGCCCCGGATTCAAACACCCGGGTTGGCTTTTCGGTGCTGTGATCCATCAGGGCGGGAATCTTGGAATTCGGGTTCACATCGACAAAGCCGCTGCCGAACTGGTCGCCATCGCCGATCTTGATCAGGTGGGCATCATATTCTGCACCAGCGTGACCCTGAGCCAGCAGCTCTTCCAGCATGACCGTGACCTTCACGCCGTTTGGCGTGGCAAGTGAGTAGAGTTGCAGCGGGTGGCGGCCAACAGGCAGTTGCCTGTCATGGGTCGCTCCGGCAACCGGACGATTGATACTGGCCCAGGCACCGCCACCCTCAGTGTTCCATTTCCAGACCTTTGGCGGTGTGTAGGGTGATGCATCGGTCATATCGCGGATCCGTTTATTGGTTTTGTTGTCGATCCAGATGGCCATTGGGCCATGCTAAAACAAGGTTTTGCAAAAACGTCACTGCAAAACGGGTTCAAATGCTTGTGAACGGGGAGACGCGCGTGCGGCCTGCGACTTTGTGACCCGGTCAAGATCGCTGTCGAAGTTGTTCAAAACAGTCGAATACGCCGAGCCAATACGGGGAGTCGATATCCAGTCGCCAGTTCAGTTTGTGCACGCCGCAGCGTCTTGACAGGATAAACTCGCGCGCCAGATCTTCTCCCCCGGCGGCCCTGCTCAGTATCCGAACCCGGCGCGCGTCACCGACCTCATAGGGTTTTGCCCGATGCCACACCTGAGCCGGTTCGCCGTCGCTGAGCACAATCTTGTTGAAGGTATATTGGAAGTGAAAATACGGATAAACCCTGAATACCTTTCTGAAACCTGGAGAAATCCAGATTTTGCTGCAGGCAACATTTCTTGTCATAAAAGGTTTGAGAAGCCGCCTGTAGACGCCTCCCAGCCTGGTATTCTGCAAAGTGTATTCGGTACTGGTGAACAGATCGACATAGGCTGCCTCCAGCTCCACGAGCAGTGGATTATCCGGCTCGGCCGCCAGGAACCAGTTTGACCCCAACCGGTCGCGACCCGGATTGCGAAAAGCAAAAAACCCGTTTGATGCATAGTCGGGCAACCAGGTTTCCAGAGGCTGCGAACACATCACTGTTGCATCGGCCCACACCCCTCCATGCGTTCGCAACAGAGCCACCCGAAGCAGGTTTGCCCTTTTTTGAACCGTAATGTCCTCGCGCGACAGATCTACTCGCTGTTCCAGATCGGTATGCTGACCCAACGTTTTCCGATCCAGGACATGCACTTTCCATCCCGGATTCCAATATTCCCATGACTCGATGCAGCGTCGGACCAGCGGTGGCGCACTGTCCATTCCCTGCTCCCAATAGGTCCAGATGTTGCGTGGCAAAGTCATCAAAAGGGTTTCCTGGTTGGCACTTGGTTGTGGTCTGCAGGAGACCTGACACCGGCATGGGGAAGCGTGTTTGGCGCCATCAGGTTGAACTCGGATTTGGCCGCGGCAGCTTTTCTGCTGCCACCCAAACAAGCTCGAATGAGGTGGCTTGCAGAAAACCCAAGTGATGGTGAGTTGAGGTTCTCATTGAATGCACGCCCGGCAGCGCCCATCCGCAATTTTTTGATTTCCTTCAATATGCGACGGGCGACGAAAAACGGGATCAAGGAGGGATATCTGGATCGATAACAGTCATTCTGCTCGACCAGGTCGCCAAAGGCTTCCACGCCGCCTATGTCTACTCCGAGCGTCACAGCGTCCGGACTGTTATGCTTGATCCAGTCCATTCGATCAGACAATGCAACCGATCCAGTTTGTGCCATTCGCAACAGAAAATCCCGGTCCTGCATGCGGCGCAATACCGGGTTGAAACCACCGATACGCCTGGCTGCATCACGTCTGGCTGTTATTGACGTTCCCGCTATGTGCACAAGACGCCATGCCAGTGCTCGTTCAAAGTTCTCGCCCCCGACAACCCCGCCGATATTGACAGCGGAACCTGCTCCGCTTTTCCGCTGAACCGCATAGGAACTCAGCATCAGCGGAGTTTGCGGGTTGGCTTCCAGTATATCCAGTGTGTGCTGGAGACGGAAAGGTTGGTACTCATCGTCGGAATCCAGAAAACCAAGGACGGGAGCCCGCGCCTTTTGGATGGCGAGATTTCTGGCTGTATTGGCTCCGCAGCGATGTGGCAGCGAAAAATACCGAATGCGTTTATCACCGTAGCCTGCAACCATCTCGCCGGTAT